>JBJEQL010000110.1:0-4159 GCA_051881735.1 Oscillospiraceae bacterium | reverse complement strand
GTATATATGGAGGAAAACAAAATGAACATGAAAAAAACTATTTCAGGTATCGCTGCCGCTGTAATGGCAGTATCCGCACTTTCCATTGCTGCAACAGCTGCAGACTGGTCAAAGACAGGCTATGCTGATGACGATCCTAACACAGTAAGCATTATTTCTACTGATGCTAACGGCGTTACATTTACACAGGCTGTAGGCGGCGGCGCTTGCAAGGCTCGCATCACACTCGTTGATATTCTTGCTAACCCGGAAGATGCTTCTAAAATCAAGAGCGGTTCTTGGGATGTTACTTACAATGGCCTTTCTTCTCTCACAGGCACAGAGATCGGTTGGCTCGGCGGCGGCACATGGGCTGCTACATGCAATTCTGCAGGTTTCGGCCTTAGCCCTAACGAAACAAAGGAAGATGGCACAACAGTTTGGGAAGATTCTCAGACAGTTTCCGACTCCTTCAAGTATCTCCTTGATACACAGGTTCCTACAGACGCAGCTGAAGCTGAATATGTATTCATGGATTGGTCCGGCCAGGATCTCGTTGCAAACAACATCACAGTAACAGTTTCAAACCTCAAGTTCTTTGATGCTGACGGAAACGAAATCGCTCAGAAGGAATACGGCGCAGCTGCTGCAACAACAACAGAAACAACTTCTACAGAAACAGGCAACACAACTGCTGCTGCAATCGCTTCTGTAATGGCTGTTGCCGGTGCTGCTGCAATCGCTGCTAAGAAGAGAAAGTAATCTGATCTATCAGAATTTTACTTGCAAATCCAAAACCGCTCGGATCTTGTCCGGGCGGTTTTTCTTATGAGGATATTTTTTGAGTTGTGAAAATATTGTTGCAATTGTTAATAATATATGATATAATGAAATTGCAATTTCTTGCAAAAAACAAACGGAGGGATGACCGCTATGATGCTTATTACAGAAAATCCGCTTACCGGAAATGTTTCGGCAGGCGTTTATATTGCGATCGTGGCTGTTGCTGCGGTTGTGATAATTGCAGCGATCGTTCTCGGCGTGATATCAAAAAAGAAAAAATAAACGGCAGATCTATACTTAACTTCAGGAGGAATTTATATGGGACTTATTAAAGCAGCAGTTGCATCAGTCGGCGGCGTTCTCAAGGATTCATGGCTTGAAACCATTGAACCGGGTCAGATGACCGACACTACCGTTATGGTAAGCGGCGTAAAGACAAAAGGCGGCAAAACCTCAAACAAGGGCGCAGACAACGTTATTTCCAACGGCTCTGTTATCCATGTTTATCCGAATATGATGATGCTGCTCGTGGACAGCGGCAAGGTAGTTGATTTCTGCGCACAGGAAGGTTATTATGAGGTCAATCTTTCGTCTGCGCCTTCCCTCTTCAACGGTGAACTTAATGAGTCGATAAAGGATACTTGGGAACGTTTCAGACACGGCGGCACGGTAAGCGGCACACAGCACGTTTACTATATCAATCTCCAGGAGATAAAAGGCGTCAAGTTTGGCACAAAGAACCCTGTAAACTACTACGATACACGCTATGACGCAGAGCTTTTCCTCCGTGCGCATGGCTCATATTCCATAAAGATCACCGATCCGCTCAAATTCTTCAATGAAGCGATCCCACGCAGCGCTTCAAGAGTTGATTATACCGATATATGCGGTCAGTATGCCGATGAGTTCATGGACGCTCTCCAGTCGGCAATAAATCAGATGTCCTCGGACGGAATTCCCATTTCTTCCGTTACATCAAAGAGCCGTGAGCTTTCAAAGTATATGGCAGAAACTCTTGACGAAGAGTGGACTAAGCTTCGCGGTATGGAAATATGCTCCGTAGGCATTGCAAGCATTTCCTACGATGAAGAATCCAAGAAGCTTATCAATATGCGCAATCAGGGCGCAATGCTCAGAGATGCGTCTATCCGTGAAGGTTATGTTCAGGGTCAGATCGCAGAGGGCATAAACAAGGCAGGCTCAAATCCCAACGGCGCAGCTGCCGCTTTTATGGGTATGGGAATGGGCATGAACGCTGCAGGCGGCTTTATGGAGTCTGCTTCACGCACAAACGCTGCGCAGATGCAGCAGCAGGCGGAAGCTAAGGCTGCTCAGGCAGCTTCGGGAGCTTGGAAATGTTCATGCGGCGCTGAATGTACAGGCAATTTCTGCAATAACTGCGGAAGCCCTAAGCCTGCACCTGCAGGACAGTGGAGATGCTCCTGCGGAACAGTAAATACAGGTAATTTCTGCAGCAATTGCGGTTCCAAGAACCCCAATGCACCTTGGAAATGCTCATGCGGTGCTGAAAATACGGGCAATTTCTGCAATAACTGCGGCGCAAAAAGACCGTAACGGAGATCATATATGGATGTTGTACAGATGAAATGCCCGAACTGCGGCGGAAGCGTTGTTTTTGACCCGAAAACTCAGATGCACGTTTGCGAATACTGCCAATCGGAGTTTACCGCCGAGGAAATGCAGCAGAATTCAGGCGAACAGGACAACGTTTTTGTGCCGAGCAGCGAGGAACAAGCAGAATTCAATGATCACACGAATCTTTATATATGCGATAGCTGCGGTGCGGAGATAATTGCTGATGATAACACAGCCGCAACCTTCTGCTATTACTGTCACAGCCCGGTAACACTCAAAGGAAGACTTTCGGGAGAATGCAGACCGGAAATGATAATCCCGTTCAAGCATACCCGTGAACAGGCAATGCTCAATTATAAGGAATGGTGCAAAAAGAAATGGTTCCTTCCGAGGGACTATACATCTTTCTCCACGCTCGAAAAGATCACGGGTATATATGTGCCTTTCTGGCTTGCCGACTGCAAGGTCGACGCAAGACTTGACGCCAATGCAAAAATCATACATACCTATACTTCGGGCGATTATAATGTCACAAGGACAAAGCACTTTAAGGTAGGCCGTGCCGCAAGAATAGAGTATGACGGCGTTCCTGCCGACGGTTCAAAGAAGATCGAAGACGCACTTATGGACGCTATCGAACCGTTTGACTATACAAAGTTCGAGCCGTTCTCAATGTCGTATCTTTCGGGATTTTTTGCCGATAAGTACGATGTTTCAAAGGAAGAAGTGCTGCCGAACATCAAAAACCGCATAAGCAGCAGCGCAGAAAATATACTTAGAGATTCTATCGTCGGATATACGAGCGTTGTTCCGGAGTTTAAGAACGTTCGCCTTATACGCACGAATTGGCATTATGCAATGCTCCCGGTCTGGTTTATGAATTATCAATACAAGGGTAAGGATTATGAGTTTGCAATGAACGGTCAGACCGGAAAGATAGAGGGTTATCTCCCTGTTTCCGTGCCGAAGGTCATCGCACTTGCAGCAGGACTGTTTGTTGTGGTAGGAGCAATTGTCGGAGCAATAGCAGGAGGGTTCTTTGCATGAGAAAATTATTCAAAATGTTCTGTTCTCTTGCTGTTGCGGTTATGGCTTCATTCTGCCTTTGCATAAATTCGTTTGCGGCAAAAATATTCTTTGAGGATAACGCAAACCTTTATACAGATGAGCAGGAAAAGCAGCTTATGCAGGAACAGCAGGAGCTTTGCGACTACACAGGCTGGAATATCGCAGTTATTACGACCGATATTGACTTCCCTTTTGACGGATATGAAGCGGTGGAGTATGCCGAAAGCCGCTATAAGGAAATTTACGGCAGCTACAGCGCAAGCGGAATACTGTATCTTATCGATACAGGCTACCGTCACTTTGCAATAGGTGGAGATCCCGACGTCCACTACTTTAACGATGCAAGAGTCAATAAAATGATAGACCGCTGTAACGAGAAGTATTACGACTATGACGATATGGGCAATGTCGAAACCTACTTCGATTGCGTAAGAGAGTATTACGATAAAGGCTATTTTACAAAAGATAAAGCAAGCGTAGGTATAATTGCAGGAGTGATCTCGGGACTTGTGGCAGCAGCAATAGGAGTTGCAGTTGTGATATCAAGATATAAATTCCGCAGCAAAACAAGCGCTTCGCAGTATGTCCGTTCAGGCGGCGTGGATATGTATGTCAAGTATGATAGCTTTATTCGTGAAACCGTAACGAGAACGAAGATCTCAAGCGATAGCGGAGGCGGCGGAGGCGGCCACGGCAGCAGCGGCGGACATAGTATGGGCGGCGGCGGAAGCGG
>JBJEQL010000109.1:0-18245 GCA_051881735.1 Oscillospiraceae bacterium | reverse complement strand
TTTTCGAGTATTCCTCAAAACGGCGAAACGACTGCAAAGCAATAAATTGCTTCGCTTTGCCGCAGCAATAATCAGCGTATTCCATATAAAATGCGGTATGTTTGGTCTTACCGCATTTTTTATAATTGGTTGTTTATTGAATTGAAGGCAGGATGAAAATGGATAGAAAATACATGACAATATCAGAACTGGCGAAATTGAGAAAAACCACAACTCCCACGCTGCGTTATTATGACAGGATAGGTCTTTTGAAACCTGATTATGTTGATCCTGAAACAGGATATCGCTATTACAGCATATTTCAGTATGAAAAGCTTGGAACGATATTGGAACTTCGCAGTCTGGAAATGCCTGTTGAACAGATTGCGGAGTATTTCCGTGACAGAAACTTAAAGCAGTCTATTGATATTTTGGAAACCTATCAGAAACGTTTAGAAGAAAGAATAAATATGCAGAAAAGCATAAACGAGGTGTTGAAAAATAAATTGGAGTTTCTGAACACGCTTCAAGACCTTGGACCGCTGGAAACAGTTTTTTTGACGGAATTTGATGAACGCAGCATCATAACCTTCGGCAGACCTTCGGGCGATCCCGAAAAACACGCTTATGCATATACAAAGCTGGAGTGGTACATTGATGAGGTGGCTCCGATAATTGCGACCGACCGCATCGGTGTATATGTTGATGAGTCTATACTTGAAGAAAACGAATCATTTGTGCCTGCTATTCCGATGATACTCGTTTCGGGAACGTCGGAGAATAAAAAGTATATTCAGACTATCCCTGCAGGAAAGTATGCTTGTATGTATTACAGCAACGGAAGGCTTGAGCATTATCATCCGTCATTTGAAACTATCAAGACATTTCTCAAAGACAACTCTTACGAGATCTGCGGCCCTATTCTTCAGATATATAAAATTGATGTAACACTGACAAATGACCGTTCGGAAACAGTTATAGAGATACAGATACCTGTAAAAGAAAAAACATAAAGTATCTGCAATAGAAAAAAGGACTAAAGAGAACCTCTAAAATTATTGAAAGATACAACAAATATTAATGTTTAATGAATTATTTGTAAAAATGCAAAAAAAGACTTGACTTTAAACTTAGGTTAAGGTTTATACTTTGGATCAAGGAAGGAGAGGTTCATATGATTAAGTATAAACCAATAAACTCATTAAAGTCACCGAGGTTTTCCGGCGTAAAAACTTTCATGAGATTAGAAAGCATTAAAACGCTCGAAGATGTTGATTTCGTGATCGTCGGAATTCCTTTTGATACGGGCGCTTCCTTTCGCACGGGAACAAGATTTGGTCCGACATCGGTAAGAGAAATGTCCGTATTGGCAGCAAAACCGTATAATCCGGTTTTGAAAGTAGGTATATTTGATAATTGCTCCGGTGTGGATTACGGCGATCTGGAATCGGTACCCGGATACATTGATGAATCATTCCAGCTTATTGAAGATGGAATGGCTTCCATTTTCCAAAAGAATGTAATTCCTGTTGCAATTGGTGGAGATCACAGCGTTACGCTGCCCGAGTTAAGAGCTTGCTATAAAACATACGGCGATGTCGCTCTTGTCCATTTTGATGCACATTATGATACAATACCCGAATACTTCGGTCATCCTTACAATCATGGAACTCCTTTTTATCATGCGGCAAAGGAAGGCTTGGTAGACACGAGCCATTCGATTCACATAGGGATCCGAGAGGGACTTTACGGACCTGAGGATGCACAGCAATCCGATGATCTCGGATATGAAACAGTTACGGCGGCTGAAATGCATAATATGAAAGCCGAAGAAGTTGCAAAGCGAATTCGTGACAGGGTCAAAGATAAAAAAGTATTTATTACGTTTGATATTGATTTTCTTGATCCTGCAACCGCTCCGGGTACAGGAACTCCGGTTCCGGGAGGTTTTACTACTGCATACGCTTTGCAGATACTCCATGAATTAAAAGAACTGGATGTTGTCGGATATGATGTTGTTGAGGTTTCGCCGCCGTTCGATAACAGCGGTATCACATCCATTGCAGCGGCGACAATAATTCAGGAATTCTTAACACACATTGCATATCGCCAAAAAGAAAAGACCGAAGAATAATGACGGAGGGTGATTAAAATTAAAAAGTTTGCAGTTACAATTACAAGACAGTTCGGAAGCCTGGGTCGTCCTATTGCGAAGCGTATGAGCGAACTGTTGAATATCGAGTATTATGACAGAGATATTGTCGATATGACTGCCAAAAAGCTGAATCTTCCTGTTTCGGAGGTAAGCGATAACGAGGAGTCAGCAAAATCGGCTTTCTTTAAAATGAGATATCCGTTCGGAAGCGGAACGACTCAGCTTCAGGACAGTATTTACCTTGCACAGCAGAGGATCATAATGGATTTCGTAAAGCATCAGTCGTGCATAGTTGTAGGAAGATGCTCGGATTACATTCTGCAGAATATGGAAAACTGTATTAATATATTTATTTATGCACCGTATGAGCAGAGATTGAGAAACTGCATTGAAGATCTTCATCTTACACCGGCAGAGGCAAAGAAAATGATCGAAGAAGTTGACAGAGCGAGAGATGCTTATCATAAGCAGATCGCAGGATATTTGCCGAATGATCTTTCTTCAAAGCATATTATGATCGACAGCAGTTTACTCGGTGTAGAAGGAACGGCAGAATTTCTGGCGGACTTGGTAAAAAGAAAATTTTCGGATCAATGAAAAATATAATGTGAGGCTTGCAAAGGCGCAGGAACAAACAGAGTGTTCTTGTGCCTTTTTCCTTTACATATATGCCAAAAAGGAAGTGACTGTTATGGCACAAAAAGAAGAATGTATTTTGCAGGTCAGAGGTCTTGGTAAAAACTTTAAGGAACTGAGCGTTTTAAAAGAGATAGACCTTGATGTATACAAAGGAGATATCATTGCGATAATCGGACCTTCAGGTTCCGGAAAAAGCACTTTTCTGCGCTGTCTGAACAATCTTGAAATACCAAGCCGAGGAGATATTCTTTTTGAAGGAAAAAGTATTCTGAACGGAAAAGTCAATATCAACAAGGTCAGACAGCATATCGGAATGGTTTTCCAGCATTTTAATCTTTTTCCGCATTTATCGGTTATAGATAATATCACGCTGGGTCCTATAAACCTTAAAAAGATGCCGAAGGATAAGGCAAACGAAATGGCGGAAGCTTTGCTTGACAAGGTAGGGCTTCTCAGCAAGAAGGACGCTTATCCGTCGATGCTGTCGGGCGGTCAGAAGCAGCGTATCGCAATTGCAAGAACATTGGCAATGGAACCTGATGTAATTCTTTTTGATGAACCGACATCTGCTTTGGACCCTGAAATGGTCGGAGAGGTTCTTGAGGTAATGAAAGAACTTGCGCAGAGCGGAATGACGATGCTTATAGTAACGCATGAAATGGGATTTGCAAGAGAAGTTGCCAACAGAGTTTTGTTTTTGGACGGTGGATATATTGCTGAAAGCGGAACACCGCATGAAGTGTTTGAATGCAGCAAGAATGAGCGTGTTCGGGCATTTCTCGATAAAATACTGTAGGAGGTGATCGGTATGTCGGTAATATTGGAAATGTGCGTGAAATATTCACCTCTGTTTATTAAGGCGAGTGTGACTACCGTTCTTTTGTCAGTCGTATCGATCGCATTCAGCATGATATTCGGCAGCCTTATGGCGCTGATGAAGCTGTCAAAGATCAAGCCGATACGTTGGTTTGCAAATGTTTATGTTGAATTCATTCGAGGAACGCCGTTATTGGTTCAGATATATATGGTTTTCTACGGTTTGCCGATGATAGGTATCGATATTCCTTCTATAACGATCGGGGGAATGGATTTTGAACGATTGATCTCAGGTATCATTGCTCTAACGATAAACAGCACAGCTTATATGTGTGAGATCGTTCGAGGAGGAATCGTTTCGATCGATATCGGACAGACCGAAGCGGCTCGTTCCATAGGATTTTCAAAATGGCAGTCCATGCGCTTGATAGTTCTGCCGCAGGCTATAAAGAACATTCTTCCGTCGCTTGGAAATGAATTTGTAAGCTTGATAAAGAATTCATCTCAGGTATCAGTTATCGGTGTTGCGGAGCTGATGTACACTTCGGATACGATCAGAAGCATAAGCTTCAAGCCGTTTGAACCGTTGGTAATTGTATCGGTAATTTACTT
Organism: Oscillospiraceae bacterium; assembly: GCA_051881735.1. Classification (GTDB taxonomy): domain Bacteria; phylum Bacillota; class Clostridia; order Oscillospirales; family Ruminococcaceae; genus UMGS363. The sequence continues at coordinate 14,044 of JBJEQL010000109.1, read as the reverse complement.
TATCATGACATCTATTATTTCGTTCTTCGTAAGAGTAATAGAAAAAAAGCTGGCTGTCAGCAGCAAGAGATAGTTGTAAAACAGGAAACTGTTTTATATAAAAAACATAGAATTTGGAGGATAAGTATTATGAAAAAGAGTATGAAAAAATTGGTTGCAGCTTTATTATCGGTATCATGTGCAATGTGTTTTTTGGGAGGATGCGGTTCGGCTGCAAAGGAAACTGCAGTTTCCGATACATCGGCAGCGGCTGAAGAGAGCGGAAAGGTTGCAGAGATCAAGAAAGCCGGAGTGCTTGTAATGGGAACAGCTTCTGGTTATCCGCCGTATGAATTTGTAAGCATGGAAAACGGCGGAAAGGTCATCGGAATCGATGTTGCATTCGGTCAGGTGATCGCTGATGAACTGGGTGTTGAACTCAAGGTTCAGGATATGGTATTCAGCGAGCTTATCACTTCCTTGGCAGAGGGCAAATGCGACATCGCTATCGCAGGCATGAAAGAAACAGAGGAACGTGCTAAAACGATCGATTTCTCTGATGTATATATCACAGACGCACAGTGCATGATCATCAGAAAAGAAGATGCAGACAAGTATACAAATGTAGAGGATTTTACGGGCAAGCGCATTGGTGTTGAAATGGGCAGCTCTTCCGAGGAACTGGCAAAGACTGAGATCCCCGAAGTAAACCTTAACTCACTTTCCAAGATCGCTGACTTGTTTATGGAACTTAAAAACGGCAAGATCGACGGAATTGTTACCAGTCGTGTTGTCGGCAGACAGTATGTGCTTACCAATGATGATCTTGTAACCTGTGATACTGTAAAATTCAACAACAGCGAAAAGAAATTATCTTGCGGCATTGCCAAAGGCGACGACGATCTTGTTGAGCTTGTCAATGAAGTGATAAAGAAATGTCAGGATGACGGAAGCTTTGATAAATGGATCGATGAATACAGCGAGCAGGCTGCAAAAGAAGCACAGTAATATTTCCGTATGCATAGTGTCTGAAATAAATTCAATTTGATTTTTCCAATAAAAAATGTCCTATATGGTTTGATCACCATATAGGGCATTTTCATACCTTGTCGAACCAACCAAAAAGTTTTTTCTTTTTTTCGACAACCTCGCACCATAGATTTCGAAATCCCGAACTACTTTGTGGCGGACGGTTACTTTGTGTTCACGATATACCCCACCAATATGACCTCCATTTCTTCAATATCCCTGTCTGTTTTGACTTTTATCATAGGTTTATATTCTATGTTTCATTTATAGTTTTTTAATAGTATTGACATTTTTTGTGCTTTGTGATACAATTACATTGGTAAAATATATATGGAAATATTTGCTGTTTTTGCGAAATAAGGAGGAGAATCTAATGAAGGTCAAAAAAAGACTAAGCAGGATGATCGCAGGGATCACAGCGTTTATGCTTGTGCTGACTCCGCTGCCGCTCGATGAGCTCGGAGTATTAGCAAACGGGATCAGTATGACCGTAAATGCTGAGGAGAACGGCGATCCGAACGAAAACGGCGCCAACACCGGTTCGGAAAACGGTGAGGGCGGTGAAAACGGCACCAACACCGGTTCGGAAAACGGCGAGGGTGGTGAAAACGGCACCAACACCGGTTCGGAAAACGGTGGGGACGACGAAAACGACGCTAACACAGAGAGCACCGCTTTCAATGAGAAAAACAACGTGACAGAAGGTGATGAGGAACAGGGCGAGATCAGTATAAGCCTTGCTTCACTTGGTCTTCCCGATAACGATGAGCTTTTCGAAGGATATGTATACCGGGCTTTTTACGGCAACACATCTTTTTATTCTTATCAAGGCTCAGGTTACAACAGCCTTTCAACGGATGCCGAAAAGGAAATTTATGATCTGCTCAAGCCTGAGTTATCGAAGATCGCAAATGGTCAACGTGCAAGTACATCAATTGAAATTACACTCACCAATTCATGGACAAGCACCTCAGATTCGTTGCATAGAATTACTTGGGCGCTATTGACCGACTTTCCTTATGATGTATATTGGTTTGATAAGACTTCCGGTTTGGGTTTGTCATATATCGGTAATACCTATACATTTAATTTTTCTGTTGCAAGTGATTATGCCGGCTCTTCTGCTTATACTGTAAACACAACGAAAACAGGAGCAGCTTCCTCCGCTGCCGCAAATGCACAAACCATTGTTAACAATTATGCAGCTTTAAGCGACTTTGAAAAGCTTGACGGATACCGTGCGGAAATATGCGGTCTTGTTGAGTATAACAATGATGCATTAGCTGTAGGTACACCTTATGGCGACCCTTGGCAGCTTATATACGTTTTTGACGGCAATTCTTCGACAAATGTTGTCTGTGAAGGTTATTCAAAGGCATTCCAGTACCTTTGCGATCTGACGGAGTTTGATAATGACACTATTGAATGTGCGCTCGTAACGGGAACTATGGTAGCTAACGGTTCGGGCGGCGGACATATGTGGAATATCGTTTCAATTGATGATGTTTCCTATGTTGTCGATGTTACAAACTGTGACTCGGGTACTGTCGGCTACCCTGACGAGCTTTTCCTTAAAGGAATGACTAATGTTTCCGGTGACGGATTTACAGCTGCGCTTTCATCTAATGTAGTATATACTTACGATACTGATACAAAGGCTACATTTGATTCGACGTTCCTTACCGTTTCGGCAAAGGATTATTCTGAAAGCAGCAGCGGAACTTATGATGAAGTTAAGCTCTCATTTATTAACAGCGGTTATGTCTATTGGTTGATAAATGATACTACTCTTAAGACCGGCAGTAGTGACACGGTTTATAAGGGTGATGTTGTAACATTATGCTTGAACTTTAAAGATTACGTTGGTCATAAGCTCACGATCAATGGTGTTGATGCGGATTTGCAGTTATCTGCTGATAGATCATGTGTTAATACAATTCTTAAAATTGACGGATCAGTCGAGGAGATTGTCGTTGACTATGTTGAATCTGAATGGAGTAACGATGAACTGGCAAAATATACGCAGCTTATCATTGACGAAAAAATTTCCGTAATTCCATATAATGACGTTACATATGAGTTTTCAAATTATCATAAGTATGAAACAGGTGACTATTATGTAAAGAATGAAAGCTTTTATATTCAGGTTGAGCTAAATGATTATATTAATCATAAAGTTCTTGTAAACGGAACTGAAGTTGAGATGTATATTAACGGAGATACTCTTTATCAATGTGGTTATAAGGTTATTGATTCTCACACTACTGTCGTTGAACTGAAAGAAGAAAAATGGAGCGATGAAAAGCTTTCAGAATTTGTAAAGCTTGATATTAACGAAAATATCTCTGTATATCCGTTTAATTTTTACAGCAAGCAAGCAGTTATCGAAAAGCCCCTCCATACCGGAGATTACTATCCGAAGGGTCAGGAGCTTGTAATAAGAATTCCGGAAGCTGAACGCAACGGAGAAGCTATAATAATAAATGGCGTTAAGACTGCAGGAGAGGTTAATGATGACGGAGATTATCAGCTATGGAGATATCCGGTAAACTGTAATTCAGATACTCTTACGATCGGTCTTGAATCTGAGTATGCAAAGCTTAACGTTGGCGAAAATGTTAGTGTCTATGCATTGAATGAAGATACAGGCGATGCTGACACAAGTATTTCGTTTAAAACAGGCGATTACTGCCTCAAGAATGCAAAAATCTTTATCAGCGTTAAATTAAATGATTATATAGATCATAAAGTTGTTGTAAACGGAAATGACGTGGAACTTAGCATAAACGGGGATAATGTTTGCTATTGCGGTTCTTATACAGTAACCGGTTCAAGTGTAACCATTGAACTGCAGACTGAAAAATGGAGCGATGAAAAGCTTTCGCAGTATGTAAAGCTTGAAATTGGCGAAACTGTTAATGTATACCCATATAATGAATTTTCTGATTCTGCTGTTTTAGGCTGCCAGCTTCATACCGGAGATTATTATCCGAAGAATAAAAAGCTGGTAATAAGAATTCCGGAAGATGTCCGCAACGGAAAAGCTATTTTAATAAACGGCGTTCAGGTTGACGGAGAAGTCAATGGTGACGGAGATTATCAGATATGGAAGTATTTGGTAGATTGTTCCGGAAATACTCTTACGATCAATACCGAATCTGCTTTAAATCTGACAGAGAAAAACGGAGCAGCTAAGAATTTTGATACGCTTGTTGAAGCATTCACCTATATCAACAAGTACGGAAATTCGCAGGCGGAGTATACGATAACCCTTAATAGTGACATATCCGTATCATCACTCACGCTCCCTGCGGCAACAAAGGCTGCGAACATTACTTTCAACGGTGAGGGTTCGCTCAAGCTTAATATGACATCATTGAGTATTCCCACAAATGTTACATTTGATGTACCCATTGAGGGAACAAACGCAACTGCTCTTACAATTAGTGTTGTGGCAGGAAAAACGCTTACGATCAATGGCGTAGGTTCAAGAAATATCGGCAAAATAAGCGGTACTGCTACATCTGTTCTAAATATTAAGCAGTTCCTTACAGTTGGCGGCATTGCAACGTTCAAAGAGGTCAATGTTGCAGACGAAAAAGCAGTTTCCGTTGAGGGAAATGTTACCGGCGTAACACATTTCAACGGCGCACTTTGGCTCAAAAACCCGAAATATACCGCAACTATCACAAATATCGGAACAGCCGACCTCGTTTTATACGATATTGACGGCGCAAATGCAAAGGTAACGATCTCCAATATTGATGAAGACGGCTCACTTAACGTTACACTTGTTGATAGCCTTTTCAATGAAATAGCCGTTGCAAGCGGAAGAACTATCCTTTGGGCAGGCTCAACAGTTGACTTCACCTCAAAGGTCACAGTTGCAAATAAGACATCGACAGCTCAGAATCTTACTGCATATCTTTACGGAAAAGAGATAAAGGCTGAATACGGCGGAGCTGTAACGCTTTCTCGTTTATTAGAGGATAAATCTTGGCAGGAGATTAGAACATATCCTAACTTCGATCTTGCGTTTAAGGCTATGACCGATGCAAATGTTGAATACAAGGTTTTCCTTAACGAGGATATCAGCGTATCAAATCTTATATTGCCGACAAAAGCAAAATCCATAACATTCACTTCATCCGCTTTGGATATCAAGACATTAACAGTAAGCAGTACAGCTGTAACACTCTCAAATAATGTTACATTTGAGAACATCAAGCTTGAAACCACGAACGCAAGCGGTCTGACGATTACCGCAAACAAAAATGTAGATATCACCATGCTTCACAGCTCCACGCTTAAAACAATAAACGGAACCTCTGCTTCATATATTTCGTTTGATGTAGGGGAAGGCTATCTGGTCGGATACAGCATTTCCGGCTTCGGAACGCTCATTGTTTGCGATGGTGTTGTCGGCTTTAATACCGCGGCGAACGGAACAACAAGCGTAAAAGCAGGAACACTTAAGCTTATTGGCGGCGAAATAATGGGCGCAAGGTTCATTGCAGGCAGCTGCAGCGCAGTATTCACAAATATTGAATCTGTCGGCAGCAAAACTGAGATCATCTATGATAAGTCAAACCAAAACCCGATCACCGTAAACGGCAAGGTGACTGCAGAGAATCCTATCTTAATTTCCGCAAGCGGTGGAAAAACATTCAAGCAGAATAATATCGTCCTTATCTCAAAAACAGCCGACCTTTCCAAGTTTAAGCTCAATGAAAATAGCCTCCCCGATGACGGCATTGAATACACTCTTGCAAGAGAAGGCTCTAACGTTAAGGTAAAGGGAGCAGTATATGAGCTTTCCGACGGTGGAGAGGGATCCGTGAAGTATGCTTCATGGGCAGACGTTGTTGCGGCAATGAACAGCAGCACAACAGACTACACGGTCAAGCTTCTCGCCGATGTTACCGAGGGCAATATCACATTCCCTGCTGCAGCAAAGGCTAAGAGTGTAACTCTCACGGGCGGTAAAAAGCTCACAGTTGCAAATACGGCTCTTACACTCCCGACAAATGTTACATTTGACAACATTCAGATCGAAACAACAAACGCAAGCGGTCTGACAATTACAGCAAGCAAAAATGTAGATATTTGGGGTTTGGAAAGCTCCACGCTTAAAACAATAAACGGCACCTCTGCTTCATATATTTCGTTTCATGGATCTGATGGCTATAATGTCAGCTACAACACTTCCGGCTTCGGAACGCTCATTGTTCAAAGTATAGTCGGCTTTAATACCGATGCGAACGGAACAACAAGCATAAAAGCAGGAACACTTAAGCTTATGGGCGTTGAAAAACTTTCTGTTGGCAGCTGCAGCGCAGTATTCACAAATATTGAATCTGTCGGCAGCAATAACAAAATCGTCTATTCCGATATATCGAACATTAAACCGATAACCGTCAACGGCAAGGTGACTGCAGATAATCCTATCTCAATTTCCTCAGGCGGCGTAAATAAATTCAAGCAGAATGATACCGTCCTTATCTCAAAAACAGCCGACCTTTCCAAGTTCAAGATAGCTGAAAACAGCCTCCCCGATGACGGTATTGAGTACACTCTTGCAAGAGAAGGCTCTGACGTTAAGGTAAAGGGTGCTGTATATGAGCTTTCCGACGGTGGAGAGGGATCCGTGAAGTATGCATCATGGTCGGATGTTGTTGCGGCAATGAACAGCAGCACAACAGACTATACGGTCAAGCTTCTTGCCGATGTTACCGAGGGCAATATCACATTCCCTGCAGTTACAAAGGCTAACAGCGTAACTCTCACGGGCGGCAAAAAGCTTACGATCGCAAATACGACTCTTACACTCCCGACAAATGTTACATTTGGTGACATTCAGATCGAAACAACAAACACAAGAAGCGGTCTTACAATTACCGCAAGCAAGAATTTTACCGTCAATGGTCTGACTTCAGCTTCTTTGAAGGCAGTTAACGGCGGTGCAGCTTCTGTCTTTAAGATCGCAGGAAATTCTGAGTTTATTTATTACAGCATTTCAGGATTCAATACGATCGATGCTGCTCAATATGGCGTTAATTTCTTAAATACAGTAAAGGCAACCAAACTTATAATTGAAGATAATGCTTCTGTATTTATTGGTTCAAAGCTTGTATCGTTTACCAACGTTGAAGCCGGTGCCGATACCTGCATAATGTATAACAAAAATATATCTGTTCCGCTTGCAATTTCCGGAAAGGTTACAGCAAGCGAGCCTATCAGTTTATTGGCATTGGACGATAATGGAAATCCAACAACGTTTAAAGCAAATGATATTGTCCTGACATCCACGACAGCCGACCTTTCCAAGTTCAAGATAGCTGACAGCAGCATTCCCAATGACGGTATTGAGTACACTCTTGAAAGAGATGGCGCAAATGTTAAGGTCATGGGTGCTGTATATCAGCTTTCTTCCGGTGAAAACGTCATAGGAAAGTATTCTTCATGGGCAAAAGTCGTTGCGGCAATGAACGACAAGAACACGGACTACACGGTAACTCTTCTCGCCGATGTGACCGAGGGCAATATCACATTCCCTGCAGCAAATAAGGCTAAGAGCGTAGCAGTATATGGCAACGGCAACACTTTTACAATAGCCAATACAGCTCTTACACTCCCCACAGATGTTATTTTTGGCAGCACAAAACTTGAATCCTCAAATACAAGGAACGGTCTGAAAATTACAGCAAGCAAGAACCTTATTATTCAAGGTTTTTATGGTCTGTCTTCAAAAACTCTTAAGACAATTAACGGCAGCGCAAATTCGGTTCTAAAATTTTACTGTGGTGCCGGATACAACGTTACTTACAGCATTTCCGGCTTCGGAACGGTTGTTATCCCCGAATTTGATATTGGTTTCAATGTGGGCGGTGAAACAGCAACAACCGTAAAAGCAACAAACCTTGTTCTTGGTGGCGCTAGCACAGGCGCAACCTTACTCGTAGGCAACTGTAATGCAACATTCACCAATGTTACATATTCTGAATATGAAAGCGGCAATGTTTATATCAATTATGCAGATACAACAAATATCAAGCCCATTTCCATTACAGGAAAGGTAACAGCAGATACACCTATCATCATAGGCGCTAAAAACGGCACATTTGCAGACAATGACACCGTGCTTATATCCAAGACAGCCGACCTTTCCAAGTTTAAGGTCAATGAAATCAATCTCCCCGAAAGCACTCTGGGCTATACTCTTGCAAGCGTAGGCACCAATGTCAAGATAATGGGAGTAAAATTCAAGCTTTCTTACGGCACGACCGAAGCATATTTCGCACAATGGTCTGATATTCTCAACACCATTGCAGAAAATGCAAAGAACGGCAATAAGGATGAGAAATACGCTGTAGTGCTTCTTGATGATGTAAATATCGGCGGCGCACTCACAATGCCTAAGGCAGGTACATTCGGCAGCCTTACAGTTCAGGGCAATGGTGATGCAAAAACTCTTACATTCACAGGCACTACTGTTTCCCTAACAGGAACGACATCTTTCAGCAACCTTATCCTTAAGTCCGAAAAGGATGTAAGGGGCGTTAAATCTTATGTTGATTTCAGCTTCAATGCAGGCAAAAATACCCTTATTCTTGCAGGTGTTACAGGCAAGATCAAGGATATAATCTCCAGCGGAACAGTTAGTCTTGGCGGCACAACAATTAACGGCAATGTTTCTGCTAACAGTCTTGAGATCTATGAAGGAACAGAGCCGACAGAACCGATAAGTGCAGGCGGAATACAGGCAATGAACAGCTTTGTTGGTAAAGCTCCTGCAGCAACAAGCGTAAGGATCAAGGGAAATCTTTCGGTAACGAATGTTCTCACTCTTAACAGTTCTCTTACCGTAAAGGGTTCATTCTCCGCAGCAGGGATCAATTCCGCTGCAGATTCCGAAAATGTAGCTCTTGTTCTCTGCAAGAATGAAAAGAAACCTGCGGTTATCGGCAAAAACGGATTTGGAAGCAATTCCAACAAGATCAAGTTCGCACTTGTTGACTCTTCAACAGGCTTGACAACTCAGATCGCTGAGGATACCGTAATTGCTACTATCAGCGGCAAATATGCGGATAATCTCATTCCCTGCGATGACAACCTTGACACAGATGAACAGTCTGTCGGCTACTATATCGTTAAGGAAAACGGCAAGCTTATCGCAAAGCCCAAGAACGCACCGCAAGGCTTTGTTCAGGTAATTTGCAACGGCAAGACCGCCTATTACACAAGCCTTGACTCAGCAATCAAGGATATCAACGCAACAGGCACGGCAACAGATGTGATCTTTATCACGCTCACTCAGGATATGTTCAGCGAGCCTATCGCAAAGCTGCCTCTTCCAAATGCAGGAAAGTATGCTTCGCTCGTTTACGTGGCTAGTGGAAATGTTACTATCAAGGTAACAAGTGACATTACTCTTACAGGTAACCTTTCCATTAATGAGAATGTCATGATCAACAAGGTAAACAAGAACGGAGAAGTTCTTCCTATCAGCGTAAATGTGGGCAAGTACAACATGATCGCAGAAGGATGGCTCTCTGCAAAGAGCAATGAATCGAAAATTGTAAACCAGATAGCAAATATCAGCGGCGCAGGCAAGTTTACAGCAAACAAGGACGTTGTTGTAACCGGCAGAGTAAATGTCGGAACATTTGTGTTCAGATACAATACAGTAACTCTTAAGGGTAAAACGGCATCCTTCACGGGTTCTGTATCGGTTGACACCGAGGGTACACTTGAATATGACAAGGCAAACGCTAAGAATGTTAAGTTCAACAATGTTTCCGGCGATCCTTTAACTGTTAAGATCGCAGATGTTGTTGCAGGCGACACTATTACAGCTATCACAAGCGATTATACTAAGGGCGGCATCAAAATTGACGGCAGCGACCTGATCGTTGTACGCTCGGGCGGTTACCTCAAGGCATTTAATGAAAGTGACGCTATAACGGTTAAAGAATTCGAAAACAGCAGTTTTAAGGCAACAAGACTTTACGACACCCTTGAAAACGCAATGGCAGACATCAACAGACTTAACAACAAGAACGCTCGATATTGTGTTAACATCACTAACGCAAACGGCAAGACATATTCCAAGCTGCCTCTTCCCGCAGCAGGAAAGTACAAATTAATTGTGTTTGTTGGAACGGGAACTATCAATGTATCAAGCGATATTACTCTTACGGGTAATTCTCACGTAGACCCTACTGTTACCATTAACAAGATCGACAGAAACAATAATGTCGTTGAGATGAGCGTAAATGCCGGCAATTATGAATTCACTTGCGGCGGTAAGCTCTCTTACGACGCAACAAAATCTGTAAGTCAGCTTAAAAACGTAAGCGGCAAGGGTTTATTTGAATTGTATGGAGATGCAACAGTAAGCGGCAATGTAAATGTTGGTAAATTCTATTTCTCAGGCACCATAACTCTCGGAGAAAAAGCCGGTTTTGCAGGCAATGTTTTGACTACTGATTATGGTGGATATTCAACAAATCTTAAATATCCCGTTGCTGTCGGCAAGAACGTTAAGCTGGGTACTATTAAAGATGATTATTCTCCCGGAAAGCTTAATGTTGAGATCGAAGGCGTTTCGGCAGGCACTCAGATAGCAACACTCACAGGCGATTATATCGCAGGTACTGTTGTTATCAATGACGGCTCGGAATTCACAGCAGTTCGCTCCGGAACAAAGCTGATAGCTGTTGCAAAGGGTACGGAAGTAACTGTCAGCGACGGAACAAATACCCGTGCTTATGACACCTACGCAAACGCAATCGCAGACATCACAAGACTTAACAACGCAAGCGGCGAGTATGTTATCACTCTTCCCGAAGGAACATATACATTGACATCACTCACACTTCCTGCAAGGGGCAAGTATGCTTCTATCGAGATCGCAGCTTCCGGTGCGGCAAATATTGAAGTAAGGAGCGATGTTTCACTTACCGGTAATGTTGTTATCGGAACGAACGTAACACTCAAGAAAGTCAAAGTATTTGGCGGTGATCCTGTTACTCCGTTCAAGTTCACATCTGCAAAGAATAGGGATGGTTCTCCCGTTTATACCGTTAAGACAAATGGAGGTACAATAGTTAACGGTAATCTCAACGGTGCAGAAATCCAGGATATATCCGGTGACTGATGAAAGCATGCTTTCAATGACAATTTTATAAAAAAACAGCGGATATCGCCCAAAATGCGGTATCCGCTGTTTATTATTATACTAAGGAAACATATTGATCAGCTTTTTCTTAATTTCCGCTTACATTTGTAAGGTTCAGGTGCTTGATCTTTCGCAATGCGATCAAATTCACGATCAAAGCAAACAAAGCACCGACTGCACAAGCATAAAGACAAGCCGGAATGTTCGGAGTACGCACATAGCGATTAGCTCCTGTTTCGATTATGCGAACTACTATGTAAGAAAGCACAATACCAAAACCGCTGCCCAGAATAAGTCCAAGTAAGGTAAGAATAATATTATCTTTGTATACATACGCTTTGGTCTCGCTCATTGTGTAGCCGTTGATACGCATAACTGCAAGCTCTCTTGCCTTTCTGTTGATATGCATGGAGATCTGGTTTAAAAGCACCAGCAAAGCCATTACTGCCGATAAAGCAAGGCATATCAAGATGACAAGATTTACGCTGTCGGCACTTCTTTCATACTCGCTGTTATCCTTAAGAGATAAGAATCCGTCCATGTCACGAACTCTTTCGTACAGTCCGCTGATATCGCCATTCAGCAAAAATACACTCTCGTCTGTTTCTTCGCCCATGGCAGACTCATAATAACTGTCGGTCGTGACGAAAAGATGATAGGGAAGATAATGCTCCATCACTCCCACAACGTTAAACTCTTTGGGATTTCCTTCCGAATCCATGAATTCTACCGTACTGCCCTCTGATATATCATTTAGCTCTGCGCATTTGCGTGAAACAAGCACACCGTCTTCGGGAACGGCAGCTTTGCTCTTTGTATGAATATCCCAAACGAGCATAAATTCCCCAAGCTTATCAAAATCCGAGGCAGCTATGATATGAGCATTTTCCCAGCTTCCGCCGTTTACTCTGAAATTTTTCAGCTTGTCCTGAATAACAGTATAGCTTATATCTTCTTCTTTCAGCACTTTTTCAAAATCCTCTTTTGTGCCAACGCTGCTGTCAATCACCAATCGGTTATCATACAGGAAATAATCATCAAACTGCATCACGGAAGAATTCTCGATCGCAAGCTTTAGCGAAAAACATATTACCAAAAGTGCAATACAGCCGACAACTCCCATGATCGTTGTCATCATACGTCCTTTATCACTCAACACATTTTTTATCATGGTTCGTGAATATAGATTCAGCTTTTTGTAGCTATTCCATTTCTCGAAGAAAAATCCCTTTCCTCGCACGGGAACTTCGCCGCGCAGCAATTCCGTTGCAGGCATACGAACCAGTTTCGCACAGGCTGCATAAGTGGATATCAAAAATACACCCAGACATATTACTGCTGTTATCAAGGCCTCTTTCCATGCAAAAGTAAGCGAAATGCTTTGGAGCAGGAAGTTCGGCTTGAATATATGATTTACCAGATTTTCTACGATAACGACACTTGCAAGCCAGCCTATCGCAATACCGAGAACAGCACACAGCACGTTATAAAGCATATAGTGGTTAAGTATCTCTGAGGAACTGAATCCCAACGCCTTTTGTGCGCCGATGAGGTTTCTCTGCTCGTCGATCATTCGGGAGATCGCTGCATGGCAGACAACGACCGCAACTAACAGAAAAATTATGGACATGGAATAGCTCAAACCGTAAATTCCGTCAACGATAGTTTTTACACCACGAATATCTCCCACATCATTTCTGACGGAAATTATCCAGTCCTTTTGCTGAATGTCAGCTGCCTTCTCCTCTGCATCGGCAAGCTCTGTTTTTGCGTTTTCAAGCTCCTTACGGGAATCATTCAGCTCAGCTTCGGCATCCTCTATCTGCGAAATACCATCCTTATAGTCAAGAATAGAATTCTTTAAAGGAAGTGCCGCTTCGCCGAACATATCAAGCTGAGTCAATGCAGCGTCAAGATCGGTATCAAGACTCATAAGTGTGAGATTTGCTTCGATCTCTTCAAGCGCATTATCAAGCTTTTCCTTGTTTTCCTTGATATCGCTCTCTGCATCGGACAGTTCCTTTTCGCTGTCGGATATTTTGAGTTTTGCGTCCTCTATCTCAGCTTCTGCGTCACCCGTGAGGGAATCGTAACGAAGTTTTGCACGTTCTTGCGCAAGCTTATCAAGCTTATCCTTGAATGCTTCTTCCTGCTTTTTATATTCATCGGAAAAATAAAAATATTTATCCAAAGCGTTATTCTTTACAAAAGCAGTTGTATAGCAGTCACTATAATAAGAGGGATCAAATGCTGCCTTGTCAAGCATTATGTAGTAAGAAGCAGAGCCAAGTCCCTCCGAACTTTTTCCTCGTGCGTCACGAACCGTAGCACAGCAGAAAAACGGTTCATTTACGATCGCTGTTACCTTGAATGTATCCGAAAAAAGCATACCGTCATGCTCTAATGTGATCTCGTCGCCAAGCTTTATTCCATGTTCATTGGCAAACTTCTCCTCAACGGCAGCTTCATTTGGAGAGGAGGGAAGAGTACCTTCGATAATAACGGGATCGTTCATTTCGCTGCACAAGGAACGTGCTTGTATCGTAATTTTTTCACTCTCGCTGTTCATCAGCGCCATAGCGGAATATCCGCCTTCTGCGGCGTCTACTTCGTCCCAGCCTGCTATTGCCTCAATATCCTCTTGGGTGATACCATTTGCGCAGGTGATCTCCAACGATTCCAGATGATTTGCAACAAAATAGCGGTTTGTTTCCTTCAGAATTGCAGTTGCAGAGGATTGCAGTCCAAGGAAAATAGCAATACTTGTTGCCGCAATAAACGCAACGGCAAAAAAAGGAACTCCGTTTTTCTTTATCGTTCTTAAAAGATGTTTCGTCCTTGCTTTCCTTTTTACCA
>JBJEQL010000108.1:0-4199 GCA_051881735.1 Oscillospiraceae bacterium | reverse complement strand
TTGGATTATTCTATCTGTCGGCTTTGTCTATAGAACGATTTGGAATTAGTATAAGTAAGAATGACATCGATCATTCCCCCAAAAAGAATAAACATTTTTGCCCTGCAAATGACTTTACTTCGTCATTTGCAGGACGTTCTTATGTATTTAAAAAATTTGATTTAGATCATTGAATCCATGCTGTTTTTGTGGTATAATAAAAATAAACTATATTCCAAATAATGCTAAAAAGGCGGTGTGAAGTTTGGCACTTGAAAATAAATTGGGAATTACCGAATCGGCTCAGCTTGCCCGTGAAGAAGAGCGCATTAGCAAGAAAAAAGCTGCAGAATTATTTGAAAACGGAATACTTGATACGCTGAAAGCAGGCAGTTTTGCGGCTCTTAAAGCAATACACAAATATCTTTTCGAGGATATCTATGATTTTGCAGGAGAAGTCCGAACCGTAAATATCGCAAAAGGAAATTTCAGATTCGCTCCTGTTATGTATCTCGATGCAGCACTTGAAAATGTTGAAAAAATGCCGCAGAGTACCTTTGACGAAATAGTTGAAAAGTACGTCGAAATGAATGTTGCCCACCCATTCAGAGAAGGCAACGGCAGAAGCGGCAGGATATGGCTTGACCTTATGTTCAAGTCAGAGCTTGGCATGGTCGTTGACTGGAGCAAGGTCGATAAAGAAGATTATCTCCTCGCTATGGAAAGAAGCCCGATCCGTGATACTGAGATAAAAGTCGTGCTGAAATCCGCCCTATCCGACAAAGTAAACGACCGTGATATCTATATGAAAGGCATCGACCACAGCTATTATTATGAAGGATATAATTCTTTCAAAACAGATGAACTGTAAAATAACATTTCAAAAAAGCTATGTCACAACATTTGGTTGATTTTAGAAAGTTTTTTTGCTATAATGATAAGTATAATATTAGTTCGACATATCGGAAGTTGTCTTTTGAATGTGAAATGTGAAAAGTTAAAAGTGGAATTGTCTAAATTTGGAATGCGTAGAATTGACGAGTATTTCCAAAGTAGAGGGACAGATAAGAAATCCGCAATTACAGAAAATATAAATAAACGCCGGATAACAAAATCAAATGTGACCTTGTTATTCGGCGTTTATAACGTTTTGCTTGGCTAAGCATTATCAATGCATAAGTAAAAATTACCAAGTGCGTGAATTAAGCTTTTTGAACTCGCCCACAGTAGATACATGAGCATTCAGACCGCCGTCAACCGTAACGACCTGACCTGTAAAGTATTCGCTTTCATCGGATGCAAGATAAACACACATATTTGCAATATCAGCAGGAGCACCGTAGCGATTTACCATAATGTTATTCAGGAAAACATCTTTGAGAGCATCAGGTACATAAGCCGCATTTTCGGGAGTAACGATCAGACCGGGACGAACGCAGTTGCAGCGGATATTATCCTTGCCGTACTGAAGAGCAGTAGACTTTGTGAGCATATCAACTCCTGCCTTTGCGCAGGCATAAGCAGTAGAACCTAAATCACCGCCGCAGGAAGCCATGGAGCCGATATTTATGATAGAGCCGCCCTTGTTTTCTTTCAAATAAGGAAGAACGCACTTGATCGCATAGAAGGTGCCTCGGATATCGCTCTGGAAAATGTTATCCCACATTTCAAGAGTAAGTTCGTCCACACGTCCATCCTTTAAGCCGACATTTGCAGCGTTATTAACAAGAATGTCGATCTTGCCGTATTCCTTGACGGTATCGGCAAAAAGAGCCTCAATGCTATCTGTCGCAGTGATGTCCATGAAGTGATAGAATGCTTCTCCGCCTTCGGCAGTAATGCTGTCAACCACAGCCTGTCCCTTAGCCTCACGGCGTCCGCAGATAACTACCTTTGCGCCCTCTGCAGCAAAAAGCTTTGCGATTCCAACGCCAATTCCGCTGGTTGAACCTGTAACGATCGCAACCTTACCTTTTAATCTGTCCATCTTAAAAAACCTCCTTAAAATATAAATGAGAAAAAAGCGATTCTAGAGCTTCAAGGCGAAAATGAAATGTCACCATATCATAATTTTTTCAGGGGAAATTGGTAAGATATGGTTTTCATACTCCCTTAAATATCCTTATTAATATTATAACACATTTTTTGAAAAATGCAATATATTTTTGGAATTACAAACAGATTCTCGAAAAATATATCCGAATAAATGTTTATTACATCAGACAATATCCCGAAGGATATTCTTTTTATTTTTCTTGTCATCATAGAGCAGGGTATCAGCTTTGGACATTATTTCACTTAAATCAACACTTTTGCCGCAAATAAATTCATAAAGACCAATGCTCATCTGGACATTATAGGGCTTCGTATGGGAGCGGTTGAAACGATCGGTAGTTTCATTGATACGCTGCCTGATCTCTGCGCAGACATCGCCTGTGCAGTCTTCATCCACAAGAGCGAGAACAGAAAACTCATCTCCGCCTATACGCCCGATGATATCACTGCTGCCGAATGAATCCGTCAGGATAACAGCGGCATTCTTTATAGCAAAGTCACCGTCTTCATGACTGAAGCGATCGTTTATCAACTTCAGGAAATTAAGATCTGCAAAAACAATCACAGCTCTTTTTCCCTCATTCTGGGATGAACTTATCAGTGTATTAGCTTTTGCAAAGAAGCCCCTGCGGTTATAAACAAATGTCAGCTCATCCATTTTCGCTATATTATCAAGCTGTTCGTTTTGATAGCGTATCTGCTCAAGGTTCTTTTTCAGCTCTTCCTGCATATTATCCTTATCCTGAAGTATCCTGATAAACTTCATAGCACCGCCGAGCTGTGCGACAAGAGGATTTATATAGTAAAAATGTTCGTCATCAAGTTCACAGAGAAACAAACCGAAATGATCCAGATAAAGCGAAACAGTTGACATAACCATAGTAAACCGTCTTCCCGTTGGGATAAATCTGTTTGTAAATATATCCTTGATGCTGATCTCCTGCTCTTCAGGCTTGAGGACGATCATTTTATCTCCGTTATGGTAGGATTTGAGCAGTACCCTTTCAGGCGGCTGCCACTCAGATTTCCCGTCGTAGCTCACCTTATCCGGGAACACATACAGGTAGCTGCTGTAAACGCCATCCATTCTCAGCAGCTTATCTATTACCGAACCGTAGGCATAATCATTATAGGTGTTGTAGTAGAGCATATCTCTTACTATTGCATTTGACTGCCATGACAGGAACTCCAGCTGGCTCATTTTTCTTGCACCGTAATTTGCCACCGCCTGTGTAATAGAACGGAGAATATTAAGGAACAATCCGCTGAACGCACTACTGTTTGATGCCTCTGTCTGAATACGCTCCCTGAGATACATTATCACGCTGCAAAGGCGGTCAGTATCAATATACTCCATATTTTCATCACAGAGGAAATCGTTGAATAATCTGATGATATCCGAATATAATTTATCATCAGGAGTTTCCGAGATGTTCTTGAGCATAAACTCAACAAAGTTAAAAAATTCCGATTTAATATCCAGAGCCTCGCTGCTATTTTCCTTGCCCTCCATAAGGTATGAAGAAAGAACAGAAGCCGTTTCGTTTACTGTACGGCAGAAGCTGTTTTTGAACATATAGATCGAAGCTCCTTTGCTCTCGGAAACCGAATTACATCCACAGGAAGCTCTTTGGGTCATATATGAGGGGACTTTGTCATCTCTGACGGAGCCTTTGTTAATATAATCTATTGCTGCGATAGCAGATTCATAACCGAGAGTCTCAGCGTCGGCATGAACGGAAGTTAGCATTGGACTTAGCTGCGTTGCAACAGGCGAATCGTCAAAAGCTGCAACGGATATATCTGTGCCTATCACCAGCCCCTTTTCCTTTATTACGGTGTATCCTGCCTGAGCCATGCAGTCATTGGCGAAAACGATAGCGTCAATATCGGGATTATCGTCAATGAGCTTTGCGATAGGTTCTTTGCAATATGGTGAAAAATCTCCGTGGGCAATAAGCTTATCATCTATTTCATAGCCTCGGGATCTAAGTACATCAAGATATACTCCAAGGCGCTCGTTAGCATCGTTGTTAGTTTCCGGACCGCTTACAAAACCGATTCTTTTTCTCTTGTGAAAATCAATTAAATGCTCTATCTCCTCACGCAGACCGCTTGTATTGTCAAATACAATGGAATGATATCCTTCAACGCTGCAGGCAACT
>JBJEQL010000107.1:0-4199 GCA_051881735.1 Oscillospiraceae bacterium | reverse complement strand
AGCATTGCACTTGAAGAAACGGCTGACCGTATACTTATTTCTCTTGAACGTGAAAGCTCCCGTTCCGAAATTGTTCCCGAGGTCATCGAGGAAATTGACGAAATAAAGGACATAGACGATACCGACAATATTAAGGAAGCTCTTGACCTTGATAACAATACCATTACTTTTTCCGTTATCCGAATTGACGGCGGTGAACCTATTGTCACAGGTGATTATATCGACCAATACGGCATTACCGACCTTGATGAATACAAGGATTACATTTACGACAGCGGCAAGGGCGTTGGAAGCATTACAGAGGTTGAGGTAAGCTATTATATGACAGGCGGCGGGGATAATGAATCATATGCTGCCGATGACGATGAACGTGATTATATTTCCGAACACCTTGAAGAGGTGCTTTCACATCGTTTTACCGATTTGCTTGAAGCAGATACATATTCGGTCAGAACCCCCGATGAACTGATTGAGCAGTACAGCTCAGAGCTTGATATTTCTCAGAAAAATCTTTTATTTACCGTTGCCGAATTTGAGGACGGAAGCAAGTATGTTCTGCCCGGTAAGGTTGATGACAATAACATCAAAGATACCGAAGCTTGGCAGGAGGTAAAGAAAAATAATTTTGATGTAAATAATATCGGAGAGCTTGAAGAGGATATAAAGGTCAGATTAGAAGTATATCAGACGACAGGTTCGGGAGAAGCTTCTGTGCCTTCTCAGGAGGAACTGCGGGAGCTTGAAAGCAGCATTGATGATATATTATTCAGTGCATCACAAATCAGCTTTGAAGAGGCGTATATCCGTCCTTGGACAGATGTTGATGATATTCTTTATAATCTGGAAAATGTATGGAAGGAACGCCATGCAAATGAGCCGAACGTTTCCGACGGCTTTGACAACAGCAGCTTCCTTTACCCTAAAAACCTTATGCGCATTGCTCACGACAGCAACGGAAAAGACCATTATAATCTTGATGATGCAATTATTCAGATAAAGCTTGCGGGAAGCCCATGGCTGCACCCTGTTGATGCTGCTGTTGAAATGAACCGCAGGGGCGTGAACATTAATGATATAGAAATGCTCAATGTCCGTTATGTTTCTTCCGACGGTACTGTGGGAGAAAAGGACTTGACCCCCGAGCAGTATATTGTTTACCGTGCTCACAACGAAGAACGTCCCACAGCCTTTTTAGCAGCTGTCGAATCCGCAGAAAACCGCACAAAGATTCCCGAAGAAATGATGAATATTATTTATAATGATATGCCGTCATTTGTTAAAAGCTCCGTTGCATGGGACGAGCTTATGGAGTACGACGGAATATCCGAAAGACTTGAAAAGGGTGAGGATCCCGTTGAAGTCGCAAAATCTTACGTTGCAAATAACGGACGGTTTTCGTGGGCTTCCGAGGAATTGAAGGACGGTTATTTTACATGGTCGGCAAAGGATAAGGGCGATACAGCGGAAATTTTCGTTGACGTAATTGATAATGATACATACAGAGAAAAGTACAAATCAAGCTTTGAAGTTTCGTGGAATGACATTGCGGACGCATTTAAAAAACGCATTGAGCAGGAACTAAACTATAATAAGCTTTACGATAAAACAATAACTGTTGCAGCTGTGGGTGATGATAAGTACAGATTTATCGACAAGGAAAAAAATGTCGATGTGATAAAAAATCGGGCAGAGCTTGAAGAGCTTTTTACCGAGCTTTTTAACAAGGAGGAGCTTGGCGGAATAATCAGGCAGCTGATAGACAATGCGCCCTTTGAAGAATACAGTGCACCCGAAAACCGGATTCCCGATGATATGGTGGTTATTGATGATAAAGATAATGCTGTTACGATGTGGGAAATGGGTATTAAAGTATATCGGAACAATGAGCCTGTTGCCGCACATGAGAGCTTTGGCGATGCAGAGGGAATATATACTGCAGCCAAAGCGGACGTTGAAATTTTCAACACAGCCGACACTATTGCTTCTGCTGTATGGGATATGAATGCCGAATTTAATTCCGTACCCAATGAAGCGGGACAGCCCTATTATTTGTCCCTTGAAAAGAACTATGATGAATGGGCGAATTATGAAAAGGGACTTAATGAATATGAGAACACCCTTAATGCGCTTTTTGGCGGAAATGCCGATACCGTTGCAGAATATCTTGAAAATGTAATGGAGTCGGAGGACGTCAGTGCCGAACTGCGTGAAAAGGCAGAGGGTATGCTTGATGAAGTGAAGCATTTCAAGGAGCTGTCGGGCATTCCCGAAAAAAATAATGATATTGCAAGATTTTCTATTTATCAGATACCTTCCGGCGAGCGTTACCGTGACATACGATACGAAAGCATGGAACATCTCAGTATAATGGGACAGCTTCCCGACAGGCTTAATTATGAAAAGGTATACGAGGGACAGCTTGACGATATTTCGGGCGATAACAAGCTTGAAGAAATTTTCAAAAAATTCAATATTGACCACCCCAAGGATTATACGGGACGTTCTCTGAGCACTTCGGACGTTGTTGTTATCGAGGACGAAAACGGAAAATCGGCTCACTATGTTGATGATATAGGCTATAAGGATATATCCGATATTTTTCTTGAAACCGAACGCAAGGAACAGGCTGCAGAAAAGGTCAATATTTATGATTTTCAGAATATCCGTCTTGTGAGCAGAAGCGAATGGTTCGATTATACTCTCGGAGATGATGAAAATCCTGCGTTTGAGGAAAAAAACGAAAGCTATACTCCCCAAGAGGACGGCTCATTTAACAAGTATTCATACGTCACTGCAAACAGCAATCTTGTTGATGTATCGGAAGAGGAAAGCAGCGTTTCTGCAGAGGATATGCTTGCCGAAATTGAAAATCATCTGAATAAAATGGGACGGGAAAATTCAAGGGTGGAATATCACATTGAACTTACCGACCCTGACGGAAATATGCGCAGGCTTGACAGCGGAAATTTTGAATTTTATAGTGACAAGAGCAGCTTTGACCTTGACAGGGCAAAGAAATATATTGAGAATTTCCTTGATTCGGAGTATTCAAGCAAGGCTGATTTTTCGGATATGGAACACGTTTCTATCGGATATACGGAAATAGGTTCGGAGGAGCAGGGCGACCACAGTCTGCAAATGGAAGCCGACCTTGTTAATTATTCGGTGAATTATTTCATTGATGACGAGCTTGCAAAAACCGAAAAATATGATTCTCTTGAACAGATGAACCGTGACCATTTATCGGTGCTGAATTTCGAGGATATGCTGCACGTCGGCACGACAGAGCTTGACCGTATTCTTGAAGAAAAGCCCGTACCCGAAGTTGCAGAAAAAAGGAAATCGGGCAGTGAGGTTGAAGTCGGGGACAGATTCTTATACAATGACCGTGAGTATACCGTTACTTCCGAAAAGGGTGTTTATCCCGATGATGTGGGTGTTTCTTACGAGGAAAATGCAGGCGGCAGACCATACGTTATTACTCAGAATATCGACAGGAACAAGCTTGCCGATAACGGAATATTCCTTGGCAATAACGAAAAGGAGCTTGCCGATAACGGAATATCCCTCGGTAATCACGAAAAGGAAAATCGGGAAGCTGAAAAAGAAAAAAGCTCCGAAGAAAGCAAATCGGAGCTGACATCAGAACAGCGAGAAGATTTTGTTCGTAAAAATAACACCTTGAACAATTTCTTTAACAACAATCCTAAAGAGATTTTCCGTGAAATTGTTGCTTCGGCAGGACTTGAACCAACAGAGGATATTACTGTCGAAGAAACAAAGGAAATGTTCAATGCTCTGAAAAGTGCAGATATTTCCCTTATGGATTATAATTATACACTTGAATTTGAACCGAATGAGGACACTCTTACTGTCAAAGATACTGATTCCAATCGTGAAGCGGATTTTGTGTGGGGACAGGTCAAGGAACTGATGTATCTCGCTGCAAATGAGAAAAGCACTTCCCGTGAAAATTCTCCCGAACCAACGAAGGATAAAACAGAATACACTCCGAAAATCGGTGACCTGATTGACATCAATGATGAACTGCTGATAATTTCCGACATAAACAGCAGCATAATCACCTTTACCGAAACAGAAAATCTTTTCGGAAATACTTCCCGAATGAGTATGGCAGATTTCCTTGCAAGTGATTTTACCGTTGTTGAGGAAAACGAAAGTGAAATTGCCGAACCCGA
>JBJEQL010000106.1:0-4203 GCA_051881735.1 Oscillospiraceae bacterium | reverse complement strand
TTATGGATTCCGTTGTTGCAAACTATGAGATAAAGGAAAGCGGCAAGGACTATGTTCTCCTCGCTGACGGACTTGAAGAAGAGGAATACGCTATCGGCTTCAGAAAGAACGATCAGGCGCTCCGTGATAAGGTTCAGGAAATTCTCTCCGAAATGAAAGCTGACGGAAAACTTGGTGAGATCTCCGAAAAATGGTTTGGTTCCGACATCACAACCGTAAAGTAAAATGCGTAATTCGTAATGCGTAATGCGTAATTAATGCAAAGCTAACATTTGTTGGGGGTTGCGAAGCCAACGAAAAGTTTCGTCCACCTTTTCAAAGGTGGTGGGTGTCCAGAGGGCAAAGCGCTTGGTCGCCGCCCGCAGACGGCGAAACTCTCTAAACTTTAACACAAAGCTTGCTGCGATAGAACGAAAAACTAACAGCTACAAAAAGCGCAATTCACATTCAAAAAGGTAAAACGGAAATGAGAAACAAAGCCGTTAAAACCATAAAATGTGAATTGCGCTAATTTCTTTCCCATAAAAACAAACTATCCTCGGCGAATAAACGTGAGAAGCGAAGCGCCGAGCGTTTTAAGCCGACAACGTTTGAACGGCAGCGTTGTTAGTCGGTACGGGAAACCTGCCCCTTAAAAATTTGAGCATTAACGGGCGGATATGGAATCCGCCCCTACAATGTATCGTGTTATATGAAAGAATAACGGAGCAAAAATAATTACGCATTACGCATTACGCATTACGAATTATATAAACCTCTTGACTAAACAGACTATTTTTATTAAAATAATATTGTACATAAACCCTATTTTGAAAGGAATGTTCATACAATGCAGAATGCAAAATTCGGCCCTGCAGGAACAGCGGCAAGCTTTAAGGAAATGGGCTATAAAAAATCTATACAGCTCGGCGATTATCTGACAAAATTCGGTCTGGACCACTTTGAATATCAATGCGGTCAGGGCGTTCGTGTTTCCGAAGAAAGCGCAAGAGAGATAGGCACAGCGCTGCACAACGCGGGCATAAGCGTTTCCGTTCATGCGCCCTACTTCATCTCTCTTTCAAGCATTGAGGAAGAAAAGCGGCTCAACTCACTCGGCTATATCACCGCTTCGGCAAAAGTCGTCAACGCAATGGGCGGTGACAGAATAGTTATCCACAGCGGCTCCTGCTCAAAGATATCCCGTGAAGAAGCGCTCGAACTTGCCAAGGACACAATGAAGCGTGCCCGTGCGGAGCTTGTTTCTCTCGGACTTGAAAACGTCCGCTGCTGCCCTGAAACAATGGGCAAGATAAACCAGCTTGGCGACCTGCACGAAGTTATGGAGCTTTGCAAGCTTGACGAAAGCTTTATCCCCTGCATCGACTTCGGACACCTCAACGCTCGGACGCTCGGCTCAATAAAGGACAAGTCCGATTATGAAAAAATTCTTGACACGATCGAAAACGAACTCGGCAGCGAACGCCTTAAAAATTTCCATTCGCACTTTTCAAAGATAGAATATACCGAAAAAGGCGGAGAGAAAAAGCACCTCACATTCGCCGACACCGTTTACGGTCCACAGTTTGAACCGCTTATGGAGCTTATCGCAAAAAAGAACCTCACCCCGATATTCGTCTGCGAAAGTGACGGCACTCAGACCGAGGACGCAAAGACGATGAAGGATTTTTATGAAAGCATTTTGTGATATTATTGTAACCATACTGTAATTGCTATTTCGGTAAGAAATGGTATAATTATAGTCACAAAGCAAAAGCCCGACCATTGCAAAGCTTTGGTCGGCTATTTTTATTGGGGGGAATATTATGCTTAACAGAAAATTTGCGGCGGTGATAATTGCGGCAGTCTGCCTGACCTCCTGCGCCAATGCTGACAGCACACCGGAAAGCACTTCCGAAACGACCTCTGCAACAACCGCCTCAACGGCTGAAACAGCGGAAACAGAAATCTTGACCGAGGAAGAACCTGCCGAAACAGAAACAACGGCAAAAAAGCTTTCCGCCGAGGAGTATTTTTCGACACTTGGCTATAATTACGATTCCTACCACATTACTATTGATATGAACGATTTCGCAGGCGCAAAAGTTCCGTTTTCCGATGTTGACGAAAAATACATAGGCTATGTTAATTATTTAACTATAACAAACGTTGACAATGCTGACCTCGGTTTTGTTAAAGATCTTAAACTTTATGATCTTACATTCGATAAATACAACGGAAAAACCGATCTCAGTTTTCTTGCTGACAGTACAATAAGGCGGCTAACCTTTAATGAAGTTACTGACAGCACGGGGCTTGAAGCTGTTTCAAATGCGGATAGCATTTCCTCCATCACGATCGAATCATACAGCGGAAATATTGACTTCGGATTTACCGCCAACTGCGATAATCTGCATACTCTTTCTTTCGGAAGTGTCACGGACAGCAATGGGCTCGAAACTATTGCAAAGGCACCTAATATCACCTATATCATCTTTGACAAATACGATCAAAATGTTGACCTCGGGTTTCTTTCGGAATGTCCAAAAGTAAACACTCTCCGCCTTACTGCCTCGGATATAAAAATCGATATGTTCGCAGACGCTGTTGAAAATTCATCGGTAATAACACTCTGTATCGAAACAGATAATTATGATATTGCCGAGGGCGAAAAAATGATAAAAGCTCTCCCCGATGTGTACATCAATTACAGCAAGGATGACAGCGACTGGTTTGAATTATTGATAGTAGATGAAGATTTCGTCCCCGAAACCGACGTTATTTTCTATACAAATCCGTCCATTTCTGCCGGCACTAATGATGAAAAATGGGAATGTCGAACAAGAGAACTTAGTTATGCTTCCCCCCATCCCGACTGGGATCACTACAACAGCCTTGTCTGCGTTTTCTCCAATTATTCCAAGGAAACAAAAACAGTCGATTCCGCTCGGCTTTACAAGGTTTATGACGGTACTTCTCCCATTCTTTTCAAAAACGGAAAGGAAGAGCTTGACATAGGCTTTGAACTTGCACCGAGGAAAAAGACCGACCTTGAGATCACGCACGAAATGCTTGATTACGCCGATCTTGAAACCGGTCTTTACAAGATAGTTTTCAAAGTTGGAAATGATGTGCTTGAACAGCAGTTTACGGTGGGCGGAGATGATTCACCAAGCTTTCTGACCGAGGAACAGCAACAAGTCTATCAAAAAGCGTATGATATAACCGACGGGTATTTCGGCTGCTCTGTTTATATGCCCGAATCTGCACTTGAAACAACAACAGCGGAGGATTTTCTTTCCAAGATCTGCGAGGGATATACTTATGATTACGCTGTTGCAACAGCAACAAGATACGGATATCTTGACGAAAACGGAAATCTTAAAGCCACCGCAGGCGACCGTGGCAGTGACATATCATATTTTGATCGCTTTTTTCTGCCTGTTTATTCCGATGAAAACACCGTTCTATTTCAAAATATCATTACCCACGCTCACGAGGATAACCCTTACTTTATATGGTTTGAAACACTTGAATATAAAATGGTGAAGACAGAAAACGGATGGAGATTTGATAATTTCCCATATTGGCATTAAGGAGGAACACTATACATGAAATTTTTCAACAAAAAATTTGCGGCAATTATTCTTTCGGCTTTATGCTTGACAGCTTGCGGAAATGCACAGACGAGTTCAAACGATACCGAAGAAACAACAGCAAGCCTGACCGAAAGCGAAAGCGAAACTACATCTGCGACCCAATTATATGAAGTGATCACAGATGAAGATGGAAATGATATCGTGATCGACAACAGCGGCGATGCGATCGAAGAAACCATAGAGGGATTTGAAACAACGACCGTAGAGTACAACTATGGCAATCCCGAAGACGGTCTTGTATATTTCATTCAGCCGAGCATAATGCTGTATCCGAGATACAAGCAGCTCGACGACTGGGAGTGCCGTGACGGTGAGGTTCTGCGTGATTTTCATTATGACGGCGAATGGAATTACTGCAAGGAGCTTATCTTTGCTTTCTCCAACTACACAGACGAACCCGTGACTATCGACAGCATACAGATTTTCTGCGGTGATGAACCAGTAAATTTCACAAACGGTTCGGACACGCTTGATATAAATTTCAAAGTTCAGCCTTTGCATAAGACAGACTATCTTTTGCAGTCGGAGGATTTCGATTATTCCGCCTGCGAATCGGGAATTTACC
>JBJEQL010000105.1:0-4204 GCA_051881735.1 Oscillospiraceae bacterium | reverse complement strand
ACTATCATAGTTTTTCCCATCTGCAAACGAAGCAGCTCCGCTTGTAATAATATCAGACGGAGAAAAATCACTTGTGTACATATTATCCCTCGGAACTGCACCGTAATCGGCAAGTCCCTTCATCTGGTTTGAAGCAAGAACAAGCACATTATCAAAATATCCGTCCTCTGCACGCTCACTTTTGGGAACAGGATTTATAACATTGATTCTGTCAGAATATGCTGTATTATCCTCTGAAACTTCGTTATTTTCATCGGGCAGATTTTTTGATGCAGACAGAACATCATCTCCGTCGCTGCGCATATACAAAACGAAGCAAGCAGCAAAGCTCGCAAAAATAAAGAGCAGAATAAATGAAAATCTAAATTTAGCATACTTTTTTTCCTTTTGTATTCGCATTACCCGTCCTCCGTTTCCAAAATAAGTAAAAATCAACAAATATACTATAATTATTATACATCATTTTATTTACCCTTTCAATAACTTTATGAATTATTTAAAATTTATTAAGAATTCAAAGTACTTGACAAAAGTATATAAGAATATTATAATGAAAAGAGTTGATTTGTTAATAGCATTTCAAAGACAGTTCGTTAGTGCCATCCTGTCTATAAAAAAAACCAGGACATCATAAACTCGTTATTTATGGGTATGGTGTCAGCCATGCCTTTTTTATTTTAGGAGAAAGTAATGTATATACTAAAAACAGAAGCTGCGTTTGACAGCGCACATTTTTTAAGCGGATATAATGGAAAATGTTCCAATCTTCACGGTCACCGCTGGAAGATCGAGATTGAAATTTCAAGCGAACAGCTTGTAAAAGACGGTCAATGTCGCGGAATGATAGTGGATTTTGGTGATCTTAAATTTGATCTTAAAACGCTCGCAGATTCATTCGACCATGCGTTTATTTATGAAAAAGGATCGCTCAAACCGGAAACTATTGCAGCACTTAATGCCGAAAAATTCCGTCTTATTGAAGTTGCTTTTCGTCCAACTGCGGAGAATTTTGCCGAATATTTCTATAATATTATGCAGAACAAGGGTTACAATGTAAGAATGCTTACAGTATATGAAACACCCAACAACTGCGCAAGTTACTGCGGAAAGGAATGATACTGTGAGCAGATTTGAAGTTGTCGAAAAATTTATCAGCATTAACGGCGAAGGTCAGCATGCAGGTCAGCTTGCCGTTTTTATCCGTTTCAAAGGCTGCAACTTAAACTGTGATTACTGCGATACAAAGTGGGCAAACGCTCCTGCCGTTCCTTTCGAAGAAATGACGGAAGATGAGATTTATGATTATATTAAATCCACAAGTGTAAAGAATATTACACTTACAGGCGGTGAACCACTTCTGCGAGATGATATCGGCATTCTTCTTGAAAGACTTGCCGCAGATGATACGCTTAATGTTGAAATAGAAACAAACGGAAGCGTTTCTGTTGAACCTTATGCAAATCTTGACAAGCGTCCAAGCTTTACACTTGATTACAAACTTGGCGGAAGCGGAATGGAGCGCTTCATGAATACGGAAAACTATGCTTTTCTGCAGAAATGCGACACAGTTAAATTTGTTGTATCATCAAAAGATGATCTTGAACGTGCAGCAGAAATAATTACAGAATACGAACTTAGCAAGAAATGCGGAGTTTATCTGAGTGCAGTTTTCGGAAAAATAGAGCCTGCAGATATTGTTACATTCATGATAGAAAAAAATCTAAACGATGTAAACCTGCAGCTTCAGATGCACAAGTATATATGGGATCCGAATAAACGAGGTGTTTGATCTAAATGAAAAAAGAATTTGATTACGAAGCTATAAAAGGACATATCAGGGGCATACTCGAAGCACTCGGAGATGACCCGGACAGAGAAGGACTGCGTGAAACTCCCGACCGTGTTGCACGAATGTACGGTGAGATCTTCGAAGGAATGAGATATTCCAACGCAGAGATCGCCGAAATGTTCAACAAGTCCTTCGAAGACGGTTTTTCCGACAAGAACAATGATATTGTTCTTGTCAAGGATATCGAAGTATTTTCCTACTGCGAGCATCACATGGCTTTAATGTATGATATGAACGTGTCTGTTGCATATATTCCGAACGGAAAGGTTCTCGGGCTGTCCAAAATTGCAAGAATTGCGGACATGGCTGCAAAGCGTTTGCAGCTTCAGGAGCGGCTTGGTGCAGACATTGCCGAAATAATCACGCTTGCAAGCGGTTCTCCCGATGTTGCGGTCATGATCGAAGCAAATCACAGCTGCATGACTGCAAGAGGTATAAAAAAGCCTTCCGCAAAAACGGTTTCCACAACTCTGCGCGGACGCTTTGAAACGGATACTGCCCTGCAGAACAGACTTTTCATGCAGATGAAGCTGTGATTTTTTTCGGAGAATAAACTATGGTCATACTTATAAGCGGCTGCTCACATACGGGCAAGACATTGCTTGCACAGCGGCTTCTTGAAAAATACAAATATCCATACCTTTCCCTAGATCACCTTAAAATGGGGCTTATCCGCAGCGGACAGACTACTCTTACTCCGTTGGATGATAAAGAACTTACGCCGTATCTTTGGAGCATTGTAAAGGAGATAGTAAAAACTGCGGTTGAAAATGAACAAAACCTTATTATAGAAGGCTGTTACATTCCGTTCGACTGGAAAAAGGACTTTGACGAAAGCTATCTGCGGCATATAATATTCCGCTGTCTGATAATGACGGAAAGGTATATCAAAGAGCATTTCAATGATATCAAATCCCATGAAAACGTCATCGAAAAAGCGTCTTGACGACGGTTGGCTGGACGCAGAACAACTTATTGCAGAAAATACCGAAAATTTGGAGATGTGCAGAAAATACGGCTGTAAATATATACTTATTGATGATGAATACAAAATTGATATTTAAAGGAGAATACTCATGAAAGCACTTGTTTTATTCAGCGGCGGAGTTGACAGTACCACTTGTCTGGCTCTTGCCATTGACAGATACGGTAAAGAAAATGTTGTTGCGTTGTCCATTTCCTACGGTCAGAAACACACAAAGGAGGTTGAAGCTGCAGACAAGATCGCCGCTCATTACGGCGTGGAATTCATCAAGCTTGACTTATCGGAAATGTTCAAGTTTTCCGACTGTTCCCTTTTACAGCATTCGGACAAAGAAGTTCCTCATGAAAGCTATGCAGAGCAAATAAAAAAGACGGACGGCTCCCCTGTTTCGACTTATGTTCCGTTCAGAAACGGTCTTTTTATCGCTTCTGCGGCAAGCATTGCTTTATCCAAGGGCTGCGGAGTGATCCTTTACGGCGCTCATGCTGATGACGCTGCAGGAAACGCATATCCCGACTGCTCCGAGGTGTTCAACAACGCTATGAACACGGCTGTCTGGGAGGGCAGCGGACATCAGGTAAATATTGAAGCGCCCTTTGTCGGAATGAACAAGGCAGGCGTTGTGAAAACGGGACTTGCTCTCGGCGTTCCTTACGAGCTTACATGGAGCTGCTACGAAGGTCACGACAAGCCATGTGGAGTTTGCGGAACCTGCATTGACAGAAAAGCGGCATTTGAAGCAAACGGAGTAACTGACCCTATTTTGAAATAAGTACAACTGAATTCGTAGAGGTATAGTATGGTAAGAGAAGTCAATGAAAATGAATTAACAGAATTACTGGAACTATATTTACATCTGCACGAGGATTCTGTTCCGAAATTCTCAGAACATCTAAAGCAAACATGGAATACTATTATTCGGGACGAAAATCATCACATTATCGTTAAAGAAGTCAACGGAAAAATCGTGTCTTCCTGCGTATGCGTTATCATCCCTAATCTGACGAGAAATGTCAGACCATACGCATTTATCGAAAATGTTGTTACACATGCCGAATACCGTGGAAAAGGATATGCAACAGAATGCTTGAATTATGCTAAAGAAATTGCTTTGAAAGCAAACTGTTATAAGATGATGCTGCTCACGGGTTCAAAAGAGCAATCAACACTTGATTTTTACGGAAAAGCCGGATATAACAGCACGGATAAAACTGCTTTTATCCAATGGCTTGAATAATATGATATATATAAGGAGAGATTTTAACTATGGCAGGCAGAAACAAAGAAGAAACCGAGGGCATCACACTGCTCGGAAATCAGAAAACCAAATACCCTACCGATTATGACCCGAGCGTACTTGAAACATTTAT
>JBJEQL010000104.1:0-4221 GCA_051881735.1 Oscillospiraceae bacterium | reverse complement strand
AGCGGAAACATCGGTGCAACGCTTTCGGCTTTGAGGGAAAACGTATGATAAAGCTTTGCGGAATGAGAAGAAGCGATGACATTTCCTACTGCAATGAATGTATGCCTGACTTTATCGGGTTCATCTTCGCAGAAAGCAAACGCAAGGTTTCTACCGAACTTGCTTGTCGTTTAAAATCGGAGCTTGACAGCCGTATAAAAACGGTCGGAGTTACGGTCAACGCTTCGCTTGACGATTTCAAGAAGATAAGCACAGCTGCGGATATTTTTCAGCTTCACGGTGATGAGGACGAAAACTATATCGAAACTTTACGTCGGCTTTATCCCGAAAAGGAGATATGGAAAGCAGGACGGATACGCTCCGAAGCCGACATTGATGCTTTAGCAAAGCTTCCTGCGGATAAGTTCGTTCTTGACGCTTTTTCGGCAGAAGCTTACGGCGGAACGGGTAAGACTATTGACGGAAAACTACTCGGATATGCGGCAGAAAAGCTTACAAAGCCGTTTTTTATTGCAGGCGGAATTGACATTTCAAATATTGCTGATATAATTAATAAATATACGCCTTATGGCATTGATCTTAGCAGCGGAATTGAAACGGACGGATTCAAAGACAGAGCAAAAATGCTTGAAATTATGGAAATATATAACGGAGGAAAGTAAAATGAGTGAGAACAAGGGTAGATACGGAATTTACGGCGGACAATATGTTCCCGAAACCGTTATGAACGCTGTAACAGAGCTTGAAGAAGCATACAACAGATACAAGGACGCCCCCGAATTCGTTGCAGAGCTGAAAAAGCTTTACCGTGACTATGCAGGCAGACCGTCTATGCTTTATTATGCTGAGAAGATGACAAAGGACCTCGGCGGTGCAAAGATATACCTCAAGCGTGAAGACCTCAATCACACAGGTTCGCACAAGATAAACAACGTTCT
The DNA here is from genome assembly GCA_051881735.1 of Oscillospiraceae bacterium. Taxonomy (GTDB): domain Bacteria; phylum Bacillota; class Clostridia; order Oscillospirales; family Ruminococcaceae; genus UMGS363. The sequence goes on along the minus strand of JBJEQL010000104.1, from coordinate 3,283 downwards.
CGGTCAGATCTTGCTTGCAAAAAGAATGGGCAAGAAAAGAATAATCGCTGAAACAGGTGCAGGTCAGCACGGAGTTGCTACTGCAACAGCTTGTGCGCTGTTCGGACTTGAATGTCAGGTTTATATGGGTGCAGAGGACGTCAAGCGTCAGTCGCTCAACGTTTACAGAATGAATCTGCTCGGCACAAAGGTAATTTCTGTTGAGAGCGGAACTCAGACCTTGAAAGACGCTATCAACGAAGCTATGCGTGACTGGTGTACCAACATCTCAACAACGTTCTATTGCATCGGTTCGGTAATGGGTCCTCACCCCTATCCTCAGATGGTTCGTGATTTCCAGAAAATCATATCCGAAGAAACAAAGGCACAGATGATGGAGCTTGAAGGCAAGCTTCCCGACTGTGTTGTTGCCTGCGTTGGCGGCGGTTCAAACGCTATGGGTTCATTCTATGATTTCATCAGCGACAAGGACGTTCGTCTTGTTGGTGCAGAGGCTGCAGGAAAAGGCATTGACACAAAGCTTCACGCTGCAACTCTTGCCAAGGGTTCTCTCGGAATTTTCCACGGAATGAAGTCCATTTTCTTACAGAACGATTTCGGTCAGATAGACCCCGTTTATTCAATTTCGGCAGGTCTTGACTATCCGGGAATAGGTCCTGAACACGCTTATTTATGGGAAACAAAGCGTGCTGAATATGTTGATATCACAGATGAAGAGGCTGTTCAGGCTTTTGAATATCTTTCACGCACAGAGGGTATCATCCCTGCAATCGAATCATCCCACGCTGTTGCTGCTGCGCTTAAGATCGCACCAACAATGAGTAAGGATCAGACTATGGTAATCACAATCTCCGGCAGAGGCGACAAGGACGTTTACTCTATCGCTAAATACCGTGGTGTAGATATCAGCGAATCATAAGGAGGAACTTTAAATGAACAGAATTGACGCTTGCCTTTCAAAGCTTAAAGCTGAGGGAAAAAAGGCGCTTATCACTTTTATTACCGCAGGAGATCCGTCACTCGATACCACGGAAAAGCTTGTTCTTACAATGTTTGAAAACGGCGCTGACATTATTGAGATAGGTGTTCCCTTCTCCGACCCTATTGCAGAGGGAAAAACTATTCAGGAAGCAAGTCTTCGTGCGCTTTCCACAGGTGAAACAAACCTTGATACAATATTTGAGCTTGTGAAAAGACTGCGCACACAGACCGACAAGCCGCTTGTACTTATGATGTATGTAAACACGATATTCCGCTATGGCACGGAGAAGTTTTTCTCTCTTTGCAAGGAAACCGGAATTGACGGTGTTATCGTTCCCGATCTGCCTTATGAAGAGCGTGAGGAGATACTCCCCTTTGCAAATGCTAACGGTGTTATTTCGGTAAGCATGGTAACTCCTGCTTCGCACGAGAGAATAAACGCTATCGCATCGCAGGCGGAAGGATTCCTCTACTGCGTTTCGTCAAACGGCGTTACAGGTACACGCAGCAGTTTCTCTACCGATTTTGACAGTTTCTTCAATGAGATAAAGAAGAGCTGCAAAATTCCTGCAATGGTCGGCTTCGGTATCTCCTCGCCCGAGCAGGCTAAGAAGATGAGCGGCTACTGTGACGGTGTTATCGTAGGAAGTGCTATTGTTAAGATAGTTGCCGAATATGGCAAGGACAGCGCCGAAAAGGTCGGAGAGTTTACAAAGTCGCTTAAAGATGCGATGAATTAAGACAAACAATGATATACTTAAGCCAAGCAGACGGAATAACTGCTTGGCAATTTTTTCTTTGTTTTATAGTTTAAACGTTTAGCCCCCTTGCAAATAAAAAATTAATATGATATAATAATAAAAATTTTCAAGGAGAACGTTTTTATGAGAAATATATCTTCGACAGAGCTTTTAAAGGAATGGACGGCAGGCTGGAATGTCGGTAACTCTCTTGACGCTTGCAAGGTCGGCGGACTTGAGGCGGAAGAATCATGGCATAATCCCAAAATCACGCAAAAGCTTATTGATGGCGTTATTGCGACAGGAATAAATGTTATACGCATACCTGTGACGTGGTACAATCATCTTGATGAGAATTATAGCGTTGACGGTGCATGGATGGATCGTGTACAGGAAGTTGTTGACTACGCTTACAAGCGTGGTGTTTTCGTTATTCTTAACACGCATCACGAAAACTTTCTTTATACTTCAAAAGAGAATTACCCTAAGGCTTCGGAAATATTAGTCCGTATATGGGAGCAGATTTGTGAGCGTTTTAGAGGCTACGGTGAACGTTTACTTTTTGAAGGACTTAACGAACCTCGAAAAAACGGTGCCCCTGATGAATGGGATTCGCAGGACGCCGAGGCGTTTGATGTTATCAACAAGCTTAATATGGATTTTGCGAACACTGTTCGTTCAAGCGGTGGAAACAATGCACTCCGTCATCTTGTGCTTGCAACCTACTGCGGAGCTTGCTCCGAGAACATCATGCGTTCGCTTTTTGTTCCTGACGATGACAAGGTTATTGTCAATGTTCATTCATATATTCCTTGGCATTTTGCGGCAGAAGAAAACGGTTCGGATGTATTTGACCCGGAAAATCCTGAATACACGGACAAGCTTGATTCAACTTTTGGATACATGAAGACTTACTGCGTTGACAAGGAAGTTCCGTTAATGATAAACGAATTCGGCGCTGTCAACCGCAGCAACACGGCAGAGCGCATAAAGTATCTGACCTATTTCAAGTCAAAGGCTGACGCTCTCGGCATCAAGTATCTTTGGTGGGACAATGGTTACAAACAAAGTTTCGGACTTTTCGACCGCAAAAACGGCAAATGTCTTTTCAAGGATATTGTTGAAGTATTGCTGAAATGATTGTAATAAATGTGAATTTTTACATTTATATCTGATATAATATATACAAAATGACAAAAAGCAAAAAAGCTATTGACAATTTCTCAATAATTTGATATAATAAACAAGCGTTGTGAATGATTCACAACACTTTGAGTTATTAGCTCAGTCGGCAGAGCATCTGACTTTTAATCAGAGGGTCTGGGGTTCAAATCCCCAATAGCTCACCAGTTAAAACCCCCGTAGAACTTAGGTTTTACGGGGGTTGCTGTTTTATAGGTACACACTTTTAGTAGTAATTTAAGATGACAAAATTGACTATTATTAAAAATTACTTTTATAAAAAACTCTCCCACTTCAAATCTGGAACGGGAGAGTTTTTTATATCTGGCACCCCCTGCGAGAATCGAACTCACAACTAGCCCTTAGGAGGGGCTTATTAT
>JBJEQL010000103.1:0-18540 GCA_051881735.1 Oscillospiraceae bacterium | reverse complement strand
AGAAATGATGCAGAAACTATCGGTGAAAAAGGTCATGGAACAAAAGTATATCTTAATAGTTCAAAAATAGAAGTTATTACAATAAAAGACAATTTTAAGTATCATGCTATTATGGATTCACCAATCAGAAAGTTACACGAACATATTACTCCTGAAGTTGAAGTTTCAACAGAGAATTGTTGCGAACATTCAGGCACAACAATAATAATATACGAATATAACAACAATAGGCGGGATCGCTTTACTCATGATAATCTAAAAGACTATATTAAATGGTTTACAAAAATGGGTTCTATAGAAAAGGAGTTTAATATAGATAAGCATAAAGATACTATTTTGAAACTTAAAGGAGTAGATAAATCGGAAACAGAAACATTAACATTCGGTCATTTCTTTCATGCTGATAGTCCGAATGTCACGTTGTTATTTGATGATTATTTTACGGAAGCACCTAAATGGTATTGTAAAAAAATTATAAAATCAGGTAATTTAGAAAATTTTCCTGAAATACATTATGATGCGGTATTTGTTATTGAAGGAAATAAAATCAAATATGAATATAATCCTATGATTCGTAGAAGTGGATATTCAGCTCCTGCTGGTGCATATACGGTTCAAGACCGTTATGGACTTTGGATGTGTAAAGACTATATTCCAATTCAAAGAAAAAATGAATGGATAACTCAAAAAGGCTCAGAATATACAAGATTTCACGCTTTCTTCAATTGTCAAGAGTTTAGGCTTACTGCAAATAGAAGTTCTGTTGATAATACTCCGTCGGAAATCATGGAGGATATTCATAATATCGTTTCAAAGATATATGAAGATATTATTCAAAGTGATGATTGGAGAAATTTAGAGTGGTTAGAATCGGAAGCCGTTTCTCACAATTCTGTGCAAAAAGAAAAGAAAGATTTTGAATGGAGAATTAATCGTATATCTGGAGCAAAAATTGCGGATTATAAAGGCATTAGACTAGTAGAACCCACTCAAGAAAATGGCGTTTTTTCTATGTTTATGCAATTAAAAGCAATAGAGCCAGATATTTTTCCGTTTACAATTATTGACTATGATACCCATGTTGGAATTGATGTTATAGTTAAGGCTCAAGACACTATTCCAATCAAGACTTCAAAATTATTCTACGTTGAATTCAAGAATTATCTTAAGAAAGAGTTTAATCATTCTTTTGAAAATCTCCATAGCATAATTTGTTGGGATATAGATACTAAAATTATCAAGCATGGTGATGAAGTATCTGATATTTCACAACAAAAAAGAGTATTGAAGATAGTTCCACCGGCATTTGAAGGAGATTATACTAGATATTTTCTTGATAACATAAGAAGCGAAAGAAAAATTGAAATATTCGTTTTGAAGCAATACCTTGAAGAAAAAATGGGTATAGTTTTTAAAGCCAGAACAGAAAAAGATACATACTAAAGATATTTTTAAATCAATTATGTATCAGGACAACTCCCGGACATCTTTCAAGACAACTCACCTAAAAAGCTCTCAAAACAGTTCCAGCATCCGACAGCACCGCATAATAATGAGAATAATTGATTGTAAAAGCATTGCTTTTTTTCAAAATATATCCTATAATCATAAAAGAATACCGTAATAAATAAACCGAGAAAGGAGTGTTTCCAAATGAGCGAAGTGATGACCAAAAAGGATGTTTTTCTTGACTTAAGCGTTGCTGACAATAGTTTTGATTTTTCTACATCTATTACGGATGCTATGGCTCAAGCAGAATCAGAACTTGTTGTTTTAAATGAAACAGTCGATTCAATCAAGGAATTAAAGCCGAATTGTGACAAGTTAGATTATATTTTGGCTGCAAGTTCTGGAGCATTATGTGGCATTATCGATATATTCTTAGTGGGTAAGCCGGGCGAGTCCCCTCTTGGTGACATTACTGACAAATGGTTTGCTGACAGAACAAAGGATTTTGCTAAACTCTGTCATCCAGATAACAAAACGTTTGACAGTCTTGAATCTGCAATACGCTTTTTGGGAAAGAAATTCAAAGTTCCATATGACCAGACGGGACTTGGTGATGCAGGAAAAGCCATTTTTGATTTAGATGCTACAAATCATCATTTCAAATCCCTTGCGCACAATCCAAGTTTGTTGGGTCTGTTCTTTTCGATACTTGATCAATTCGCAAACACTTCTCATTTTGTCACAGATGGGCAACTTGTGTCTTTGCAGCAAGCGAATAATACGTGGGAGCTGCAAGGAGAAAATATTCCCAGCAAATTATTCTGCGGTTTTGTTAATTGGTTTGGTCATCTTGTTTCCGATATTTCTGGTTCGGAATCTAGTGCGTGTAAGGGCAACCGAGGAATGGGAATACCATCGCCTCTTTGGACATGGACTAATGATATTATTGCTATAAAAGCAAAGTTGGGTCTTAGTGTAACCGAAACAGATAAGGCTATGAATGAGTTGGCTCTAAACATATTTGAAAAAGGTTACGATACCCGATTTCAGACTGCGCAAGCTATCCCGGTATTTTTGAATGAACTGCTCGTCCGACTTATTTACGCAGTCAGACGTCTATTCAGATATTTTTCAGAAACACCGAAGCTCGAGCGTTCATTTGAACTAATGTGGAAAAAATGCGAACCATTTTCCAATCCAACAGTTAAGCGAATGCTAACTGTTGCACACGGAACTTTCTTCTTGGTTGATGTGGGAGATGCGGTGGGCAGAGCGTTTGTAAGTGGTGGTGGCACTTTTAATGCTGTTGAATTTGTTTTGCGACTCAACATCGTGGGAGTCGGACGATTTGCTATATCCTTGTACGGAGAAACAAAAAGAGCAATTTTATATGGTCATGCAGAGAAAGAAGCTGACTTTGCAAAAAAAGAAATCATCATTGTACAAAACTACATAGAGGGGCTTAAGATTTTGTCTATAAAGTATGACGATAGTCGCCTATTGACGTTTGTAACAGATTTTCAGAAAAGTGATGCTTACATAGAGGCTTTTGAAAAATCTGTAGCATTGGCAGAACTGCGCAATGTTCCAGCAAATAAAATATTGAAAAGTAAGTCAGACATTGATAGATACTTTGGAGGAAAATGATATGGCAAAAAAACTATCCAAACTTCAAATGGCACAGCAGAAGGCCGAGACAGCCGCTAAAAAGACTAACCAGAAGATTAACGAGCTAGGTCGTCATACAAGTGATTTATACACTTCCTTGAATACGATTCAATCGTTGTTTGACCGTATTCGAAATGTGCCTGAAGAAAACAGGTTAAGATATGAAAAGCTGAAGGCTATCAGAGTAAGCTGGAAACAGCAAGCAGAAAAAATTGAAATGGAATATAAGAAGGCTGAGGTCAAGGCAGCTGGTCAAGGTGCAGCAGGTGTCGGTGCTGGTGTTGCTGTTGCCGCACTTGGTCCTACAGCAGCTATGGGCATTGCAACAACTTTTGGTGTAGCTTCCACAGGAACAGCCATATCTGCTTTAAGTGGTGCAGCAGCTACCAATGCAGCCTTGGCATGGTTAGGTGGGGGTGCCTTAGCAGCCGGTGGCGGTGGAATGGCAGCTGGTAGTGCATTTTTAGCACTTGCAGGACCCGTGGGTTGGACAATTGCTGGTGTTGCCATTGTTGCGAGTGGTTTAATGTTTTTTAAGACAAAAAGCGACAAGGAAAGGTTGGAGAATATCTATACACTTATTAGCAACAGAGATATAAAATCGTATGAACTTGCAATTGTGGAGCTGAGTGAGCGTATTAAGAGGATCGTGGATGAGGCTGGGAAATTAGAAGAAGCCATTGTTAAAATAGAGACCTTTGGAACAGATTATAGCAAGATGTCTGAGAATCAACAGTATGAACTGGGTGCATATGTTAACCTCATGGAAGCCTCAACTATGTTGCTTGTCAATCCAATTTTAGGACTCCAGCCTAAATATTCCGAGCAGGACTTTGAAAAGCTGTGTGCATCTGAAAATGATATAAACAAAAAATACTTTAAGGACCATAGAAACATGGTTATTTCTATGGCAAATTTGCTTTTTAAAATCGAACTCGATGATAAGGACAAGATGTTGCTTGCAAAGTCTCTTAAGAAAAACAAGGAATTTTTATCATCAGTGCAAATGACTAAAAAAGAGTTTGATGTTAATGATATTTCAATGATTGAGAGAGCTTTAAACCATAGATACAAATTCAGCCAAAACTAAGGTGCATTGTTATAGTACAAAATAACTATAAATACAATTTTGTTTTTTGGACAACTCCCGGACAACTTTCAGGACAACTCACCTAAAAAGCCCTCGAAACAGCTCGAATACCAAAATCCGACATTTACGGGAAATGGCTTAAAATCGTCATTTTTCCAACAGTCTAAAACAAGGTGCAACGTCGGCATAACTTTCAAGTCCCGTCACTCCGACCAGAAAAAGTCCTTAAGCTTTGGCTTAGGGGCTTTTTGTTTTTATTATGAAAATACATTATAAGGGATCAATAAACTGTAACCGGTTTGTAATTGTAATATTCTCCGAAAAAAGATATAATAAAAATAACATAATTATTGTCAAAAAAGGGGTATCATTATGAGGGGAAAAAGAGTTACAGCCTGCATATTATCTGCGCTGCTGCTTTGCTCATGTGCAGGAGGAAATACAATGCAGGAGACACCGACCGAATCCATGACAACGCAGACCTCCGCATCGCTTATCGAAACCACAACAAATCAGACCACTACTGCGGCGACAACGACCACCGTCGAAGAGTCTGTTCCCGTTGAAACGGAGCAGCCCGAAGCCGAGCCTGTAGATTTCAGCGAGTATTTTCATTTTGACTACGATACGTCCGACTACGCCGAGCGTTTCTGCGACTGGTACTTCGACAGCTCCTGCGTTCTGCAAACGGAGCAGGAATTTTTACATAACGGCGGTACAAAGGAAATTCTTGCGGCTGCGGAAAAAGCCGTGCGCAATTCCGACGATTTTCGGGTGGCGGACGAAATATCCCAAACCGCCGAGCTGCGTGATGACGGCAGTTTCTACTATATCGTAGACGGCGAGCTTGACCACCGATTCTCTCTTTCGGACGAGCTTGTGGACGAAACGGGCAGAGCGCAGATATTGCTCAAATCTGCCGTTGCGGAGGATTTTGACGGCGACGGCAGCACCGAGTTTTTCCTGCTGTATAATATACCGGCCTTTAACTGGCTTGACCATAAAATGCAATGCCTTGTGTTCGTTGATAAAAACGGCAATGCGGAGTATCTAACAAGCGGCGTGGGCGGTTATCTTGTACCCATACGCTATGATGGCTTCACCCATATTGCCGCTTGCTTCGGCATTAATATTATAAGCCATTTTATGAATATATACGCACTTGAAAACGGCGTTCCGCAGGTCAAGCATACGGCATTCGGTCTTGGTTTTAAGCAGGGTATTGCTATATTGGAATCGGAGGCGCAGGCTCCCGGCTCATGGCTTGTGGTATGGGATAATATTGATAAAAAATATAAGGAGATACAGTCCGAACCTGCTCCCGAGGAGCTTGTTAATGCCATATACAACTCTTCATTTGCAGATAAATTAAAAGCTATTGATCCGTCCTTTGACTCTTCCGATTGGGATTCTGCGGAGAAATTGGGCGAAAGAATGGGTATATATGGCGGCAAATTTTTGTCCTATGGCTTATATAATACATTTGAATATGATAATGGGTATTTTACCGATGCTTTCGAACACATTATCGACTCTTGCTATGATGATGATACAACTACTATAAGTATCAGCGAGGCGGAGAAGCTTTGCAAAGATCCGCCTGCTGCTCCTTTGGCAGACTGTGCGCCTTATGAAATATCAACGGAGGGCATTTTTGATACGGCGGAGAAGTTTGCAAAAGCCGCACCCGATATTCTTACGACGGCGGAGGATATTGTTTACCAAAGCAAATATTACAAAAAGCTGTCCTATCAGCTTGAACACGCTAAGAAGAACGGCAATATATATACATTTAACAACTGCGGTGGGGACGCACCGAAATATCAATGTAGTTTTGACAGCGCATTTTTTGAGGACGATAAGGCTAAGCCGCTGTTTAAGCTGGGTGCGTATGACGATTTCGACGGTGACGGCAAAAAGGAAGCGTTTATTGCGTTCCGTCTGCCCTATGCGCTTTATCATGCAATGGATAAGTCCGATTATGAGATCGAAATGCTGGTGTATGTTTCGGATAAGGGCGGCTGCGTTGTAACTTGCGATTGTTTCCATACCTTTGACAAGTTCAGGCTTATAAAATACAGCGATGAAACACATCTGCTTATAAACGAGAAGTGGACATATATTTATTCAGTACGGTACGGCGAGCCTTACTATGATATTTGCAGCGTTGAGCCTAATGATGACGGTGTAAGCTTCGGCGCCAAAACATATTATGATACGAATCTGGACGAGTACCGCCGAGCGAAATTTATCGAAACAGACAGCAGTATGCTTGAAAAGCTGAATGAAAGTGCGGCTTTTACAGAGCAAAACGGTGAAAAAAAGGCGGAACGTGCGTGGATAGCAGGCGGCGCTTACATTGTGACCGACAACTGCGGCTCATATCGTTGGGACGGTGAAGAGTTCTCCTTGATAAGCGGCTACAGCGGATATTACGAAGTGGCAGACAACAATGGGGAGTATCTTACACAGAATGTAGAATTTCAGACAATGCCCGATTAAGGATACGAAAGTTATACTCTATTTGCTGTAACTATGGCAGTTCTGCTTGTCTAAACTGCATATTGTTTTTTATTTTATGTTATGATATAATATGAATATGCAAAAAATGTCAAAATATATTCGCAAGCATTACGATCACAGCAAAAGGAGAAAACAATGTTTATTTTACAATGCTGCAAAACGCAGATAATGTCCCTGCTGATACTGATGTATATCGGAATACTGTATATAAAAGAAGGAAACAGACTTAACAAGATCACCCGAAAATCCAACTGCAACGCTATATACAGCGCACTATACATTATAGTGGAAATAGCAGTGCTTTTTGACGGCATAACTGCAGTTACCATAAATTGCCCCGATATCGTCCCATGGGCGGTAAATCTGTTTGCACATCTTATAATGTTCGTGGCTTATGAGCTTTTTGTTGCCTTATTATTCTGGTACTGGGTATCTGTAACGATCGAGATACCAAAAGGAAAGCGTATAAGGGTTGCGTGCCTTCTGCCCAGCGCAATTTCGGTTTTGCTAACTATAATTTTCATGCCCGAACTCCAATCCATACCGGGCAAATATACCAATTATTCAATGGGAAAATCCGTTTATGTCTGCTTTATCACAGTTGCGATATATGTTGCACTTACGGCTTCGATCATTATCACGAAATACAACTATATCCCAAAGGAAAAGCGCACCAGCCTATATGCTTCAATGGTATTTATCGTCATTATTATGATGATACAGATAATATTCCCCGAATCGCTTGTGACCTGCATTGCAGCTGTAATGTCTACGCTGACAATTTACATGAACATGGAAAATCCTTCGATACATGAGCTTGAGCATTATCACTATGAAATGGTAATGGGATTTGCCACACTGGTCGAAAATAAAGACGACAGCACAGGCGGACATATAAGACGTTCTTCGGCTTATGCCAAAACTATCGCCAAGAATCTGCGGAAGAATAAAAAATATCAGAACATCATCACCAAAGACTATCTTAACAACATTGAGCAGTCTGCACCTATGCATGACATAGGAAAAATCGGCATTCCCGATGCCATCCTGCAAAAACCGGGAAGACTCACGGATGAAGAATTTGAAAAAATGAAAGAGCACCCGGCTATCGGCGGAAAAATAATCAAAGATACCTTCGGTCATCTTTATGACGGCGAATATGAAAACATGGCATATCAGGTCGCAAGATACCACCACGAAAAATGGAACGGCAAGGGTTATCCCGATGGACTTAGCGGAACTGATATTCCCCTTTGCGCCCGTATCATGGCTGTTGCAGACGTTTTTGACGCTGTATCGGCAAAGCGATGTTATCGAGATGCCATGCCGCTTGAAGACTGCTACAACATCATAATGAAGGGCAGGGGCGACGATTTTGACCCCGATGTTGTTGATACATTTATGATGTGCAAGGATAAGATCGAGGAGATATATTACAGCAATAACAACCTGACATAATATAGAAAACGGTATCCTCCGAAGCCCCCGGAAGATACCGTTTTTCTATCACTTTTGCTTTATATACCACTCGTTAAACTTGGAATTATACAATGTGAAATAGTCAAACCGTAAATATGCGCCGCTGTCACCCGAAAGAACAGCGTAGTTGCAGGGCATGATACCGTCTTTATAATATCCGAATTTATCATAGTCGGAATAGTAGCTGCCTAATTCGCAGGGACAGAAAGCTCCCGATATTGTTTGGTCGCCCATTTTAATTATGATATCATCACCATCAAACCTTACGCTTGCGGCTGCAGATGAAGGATCGCTGCTTACTATTCCTTTGCCGTTTTTAAGCCAGAGTTCGGTTTGCTCTTCGCCTTCTTCAACGATGAATATTCCCGTAAGCGGTGACTTTTCGGGTTCCCGGCGAGTCATGATATATGTACCAAACAAGGTCGACATAACGACCTTTTCGCCGTCCGTGGAGAGATACGCAGTTTCGCCGTCAATATCTCATGAGCCGTCCTCGATTATTGTATCATCCAAGGGAAAAATTCCGTCTTCGTCTGCGGCATATACGCAATCCTCGGTAAATAACAGTATCATACCGTTATCGTGAAAATCCCACAGTCCCAGAACATCCTTTTGCTGAATTATCGGTGTTTCCTTATATGCTGTAAGCACGAAAGGCTCGTCATCCCACAGCGCAGAGCAGAATCCCGTCACAGCTGTTAACGGTTCAAAAGGCATACTGCCGAGGTCGTCCATTGAATGATAATTCATTTCATATCCCGTGTCCGTCTTTTTCAGATCAAAGCCATAGGTTAAAGGTCCTTCCCCTGCTTCTTCGGTCTGACAGTCAAGATAAAGTATCAGGTCATATTCACCGTTAAGCTCATAGCGTCCGCTTATCTTGCAGGAAAGCGTGTCGATAATCACATTTCCGCTGTCATCAAATTCATAGATATACAGACGGTTCTTCTCGGTCCATTTTCCCGTTAATATTGCTTCGGCAGGACTTTCAGCGATGCTCTCCGCAGTTTCCTCGACTGTTGTGACCGCTTGTGTCTGCGCTGCTGTTGAAGAAGTGGTTTCTGCTATTTCCTTTTCGGTTTCCGAAGCCGATGTGACCTCTTCACTCTGCGTTGTTTCCGAAAAACTGACCGTGCCTTGCGTTTCCGAAGACACAGCATTATCCTCCTGCTTTCCACACGACGATAGCAGCAATGCGGCAATTGCAAATGCGGCTGAAATTATTTTTTTCATGTTTACCCCTTCTCTGTCCGAAAATACGATAGTTCATTTTGTCTTTGCAAGATTCTCATAACCGTCAATAATTCCGTTTACAAGCGCATTTATATCACCGTTCGTCGTTTCACGGCATATCGAAACACGAATTGCGCTGTCGGCAAGCCTGTCTGGTATGCCCATAGCCGTAAGCACCGAACTATGCGCTCCCTTTGAGCAGGCAGAACCGCTTGAAACATACACTCCCCTGCTTTCAAGATGATGAAGCATTATTTCCGAGCGTATGCCCTCGACCGAGAAGTTCAGAACATACGGCGAATGGTCTTCAAGACTGGAATTCAGCTTTACATACGAAAGCTTTGCAAGGCTTTTGACCATATAGTCGCAGACTATTTCGGCATTGCTGTAAGCGGTGGACATTGACGGCAGCATTGATTTTACTGCTGCGCCGAAGCCTGCAATAAGAGGCACCGATTCTGTTCCCGAACGGAAGCCCTTTTCCTGACCGCCGCCGCAGATAAGCGGAGCGATGCGTATTCCGCTGCGTACATACAGCGCACCGACGCCTTTAAGGGCGTTTACCTTATGTCCCGACACAACAACACAGTCAGCCATAAGTACGGCGGTTTTGATAGGCAGCTTCATAAAAGCCTGAACGCAGTCAGAATGGGTTATACATTCGGGATATGTACGCTTTATAGCTGTGAATATCTTTTTTACGGGATTAACAGCACCCGTTTCATTATTCACATACATACATGACGCAAGAAAAGTGTTTTCATCAACGGCTGCAATAAATTCATCTGCGTCAACAACGCCGTTTCGGTTAGGATTTATTCGGACTACTTCATATTCTCCGCTTTCTTCAAGACGTTTTATCGGCTCTGCAACAGACGGATGCTCGATTGCAGAAACAACGATCTTACGGCGGTTTCGCTTGCCGTAGTTCTTTGCAGCGCCGAAGATCACGGTGTTGTTCGCCTCGGTCGCACCCGATGTAAATGTCACACACTTCGGGTCGCATACAAGCGCAGCTGCGATCGCCTTTCTCGCCTCGGTGATCTCCTGCTCCGCTTCAAGACCGAACTTATGGAGTGATGACGGATTTCCGTATTTGTAAAGCATACTGTCAAGTACAGCCGACATTGCTGCCTCGCAAGGCTTTGTCGTAGCCGCATTGTCAAGATAAGTCATGGCTTTCAATTCCCTTCAATGATATACTCCTTCTATTATACAACATTTCAGTCCAAATTCCAACATTCTTTCAGAATTTTTCTTTCAGCTTTTTTAACAACAGATAGTACAGTTCGCCGCCGTTGTTTGGTGCAAATAACAAACCAAATTTTTTATAAAAATATGTTAATATTTTCATTTATGAAATATGCTATATTTGTTGTGGTCAAAGCGCTGCTGTTATATGGCAAAACTGACAAATTTGTATTAAAAATTAACGCCGGTCGATGATTTGCGAAAAACAGCTCGTGGAATTATAATAAATACATCAAAACCAATTAATTTGGTATGAATAAAGGATACGCTGATCAATACAGGTGATAGACCATTTGCATTGATCAGCGTATCCTTAGAGGAAAGAGGAAGAAACATGGCAGAAAAAACAGTCAGCACAAGCAGAAAAACCTTATACCGCATCATCATCGTAGGACTTATGGCAGCGCTCGTTTATGCGGGAAATTACCTTCAGATCAAGATACCTAACGGCGTACTTGTAACAAGAATCCACCTTGGAAATTCAATGTGCCTTCTCGCCGGTCTGCTGTTCGGACCATTGAGCGGCGGTCTTGCATCAGGTATCGGTGCAGCTCTCTACGACCTTTTTGATCCGGTATATATCGTATCAGCACCCTACACATTCATTTCAAAGTTTGCAATGGGTATGGTAGCAGGTCTGCTCAGAACGAATAACGAGAAAAAGCGTGTTATTGTCGCAGCAATTTTCGGTCAGCTTACATACATCGTTCTTTACCTGCTCAAATCCTATGTTACTATCATCATTCTCGGCGGCACATCGCAGGCAGCTTGGGCAGCAGTAGGAACAAACGCTATCACTTCCAGCATAAACGCAGTTCTTGCAGTTGTAATCGCAGTTCCGCTTTACTTCCTGCTCCGTGCAGCACTCAAGAGAACCGGAATTTTTGAATTCATCAAAGCAAACGACAGAACAGAAAAAAGAGAAAACAAATACTTCAACCCTGTTACTATCTGCCTTGTTATCTTTTCGGTAGTTGTAACATTGCTCTACACAATAAACCTTGCAGCAACCAATAAAGTAAAAGCCGCAGAAGAAAAGAAGTTTGCAGCATATCAGGAACAGATAGACAAACTTGACAGCGATATTGAAGATCTTTATGCACAGCTTGGAGTTGAACGTCCACAGCCTGTAGAAGAAGAGGCAGCAAAATAATATCAATAATACTAAACGTGCAGGACCGTAATTCGGTTTCTGCACGTTTTTTTGATACTAAGGAAACGCTGCAAAGCAATACATTGCTTCGCTTTGCCGCAGCAATAATAAGCGTATCCCTAATCTCTGATCACTTTATTGTTGTTATCGGCGCAATGAAGCAGAGATAAATATATAATGCAAATACAACATACCAAAGCACCGTACGGAAAAGCATCGGCCATCCCCTGCTTTTTCCTGCCGGCGTAGGCTTGCGGACTACTCCGCCCTTTACCGCAACAAGTACAAGCAGCGTAATGCCCAAGAACATAAAACCGTAGCGGAACAGCGCATTTAAAACGACCAGCACCATAAATGAAGTATTACCCGCTAACGCCGAGGTCGTATCACCTGCCACAACATTATTGAACGCTTCATAATCGGCAGACTGCATCGCAAGCTGCGTAAGCACCCCCGATGTATTGACAATAATATGCATTACAATTGACGGAATTATCGAACCCGATTTAAGGTCTGCCGCAGCAAGCACAAGTCCGAGCATGAACGCCAGTATAAACTGCTGGTAATTCTGATGCATAAGTCCGAATATCAGCGATGAAAGAACGATCGCAAAACGCTCGTTGTATTTTCTCATGCCCTGCAGGATAACTCCTCTATACAGCAGCTCTTCAAGCACAGGGCCAATAAGGCAGGCATAAAAATACATCAATATCAGCGACCACGCTGAGTTATTTTGTGCAGTAAGATCAGCTGTTTGAGATTCAAGATTGAACAATCCAAGTATATATGCAATAGCAGCTGCGATAAGTCCCGCAAGAGTCTGCAATCCCAGACAAACCGAACAATCTCTCGCAAGCTCTCCGCCGGTAAATCCGTTACGGTTGAACAGCTTTTTCAAGTCAAGCTTCAGAAGCATTATTCCGATAAAAATTGATATGACCTCGCTTAATATCGGAATAAGGCAGGATCTCACCGTGTTTATATCGTCATTTTCCAGCACCTTAACTGCATTTTGCTTAAGCTCATGCAGCGATGAAAAGCTTCCGCCTGCAATTCCGCAGATAAGAATAGAAAGCCCATTTAAAACAATATTAAAAAGTACAATGTTGATCAAGATCACAATCGCAACTATCATATATTGACTGCGGATAAGCTTTCTTTCCGGCTTATCCGGCTTGACCGTTACCGTTTGATAATTGATATTTTCCATTTTATCTCCTTTTGTCAAAGCAATGCTGCCTTATCACGTTCCATTACCGCAAGCTCGTCACACCGTTCGTTTTCGGGATGTCCTGCATGGCCTTTCACCCAGACGAATGTGACCTTATGCATTTCCGTAAGCACTAACAGCTTTTCCCAGAGGTCGGAATTAAGCGCAGGCTTTTTATCCGATTTTATCCAGCCGTTTTTTCGCCACGAAGCCGCCCAGCCTTTGTTTATTCCGTCACAGACATATTTGCTGTCGGTGGTAAGCGTTACCTCACACGGATATTTCAATGCTGAAAGACCTGCAATAACACCCGAAAGTTCCATACGGTTGTTAGTGGTTGTTTTTTCGCCGCCGGAAAGTTCCTTTTCCTTGCCCATTGAGCGAAGTATCACACCGTAGCCGCCCGGGCCGGGATTTCCGGAACAAGCTCCATCGGTGAAGATCTCAACTTTTGTTAGTTTATTATTATCTGACATAAGCTCCTCCATAAATTGCCTTAACTTATATTATAGCATATTATTCCGCATTTGAACAGCATAAACTTCCAATTATTAAGTTTTTACTAAAAACGGCAGAAATATTTGTGCAAAACATACATTATACGTTTAATATCATTGACAATTTTACTGCAAAAATGCTATAATATGTTTGTGAAGAAAGCACAGAAGTATAGGTTCACCATTTTTTGGAAACGTTTTCAGAATACTGACCTATACCGATCATATTTAAGGAGGAGATTTTTTGAAAAACTACAAGAAGATTGCCGCTGCATCACTCGCATTGCTTATGACGATGAGCCTTGCCGCTTGCGGAGATTCCGGAAGCAGTGAAACAACAGCGGATATCACAACTACTTCAAAAACAGAATGGACAGGCGATAACATCGAAGTCACCGCAGACGAGGACGCACTTTCTACTGATGTTGACATAAGCGGAAAAACACTCAAATGGATGGGTATTTACGACCTCAATCCTACAAACGACTCTCCCGAGCGTTCGGCAGAGCTTGCGCTTTTTGAAGATACATACGGTGCATCGATCGAATATATGAATACAACCTCGGATAAGCGCTTTGATGACCTTGCAGCAGCTATCACGGGTGGAACACAGCCTGATATTTTCATATATGAATGGCGCACATTCCCCTATGATATTTCCAAAAACCAATATCAGCCAATCGACTCACTTATCGACTGGGAAGACCCGATGTGGGCTGATGTAAAGGAGCAGGCAGACAAGTTCGTATGGAATGGCGAACACTACATCGCTCCGCTCGGCTACGCTTTCAACGATACACAGATCCTTATGTATAACAAGGATACTGTTGAGGAAGAAGGCTTTGATGATCCGTATGAGCTTTATCTCAACGGCGAATGGGACTGGAATGCTTTTACCGAAATGATGAAGACCTATGTTGAAAACAATCCCGACAAGTACGGTATCGGCGGATGGTGGTCAAACGCATTTGTTTACACAGCAGGCGATACAATGGTAACATACGATGGCGAAAAGTTCCACAACAACATGAGCAGCGCAAAGATCGAACGTGCACAGTCTGTTCTTGAAGATATTTTCAAGAACAATCTTATCAAGCGTGGCTGGATCGGACCTGAAGCTGCATTCGTAAGCGACGATCTTCTCTTCTACGGAATGGGTACATGGGCATACAACGGTGCTGCACTTTCTGTTCCTGACAGCACGATCCAGATCGTTCCGCTTCCAAAGGATCCTGAGCAGGATGAAAACTTTGTTTCCGCTAAGATCAACGCTTATATGTGGGTAAAGGGTTCGGAAAACGGAGATGTCGTAAAGGCTTGGCTCGACTGCAACAGACTTGTTAACTATGATCCCAAGTACACAGAAGCAACAAAGCAGAAATTCCTTGAAAACAATCAGGGCTGGACATCTGAAATGTATGATTTTGCAATGGATTTCTATGATGCTGATAAATTCACACAGACATACGATTATGGTTATGGTTTAAGCACATACATGGGCGATGAAGTTATGGGACTCCTCTATGAGGGCATTGCAAACGAACAGTCCGAAAGCTGGGTTCAGACCCGTGACTCACTCTCAACAGTTGTTGATGAAGAAATTGCAGCATACGATTAATTGATGTAAGCTTACAAAATCACAGCAAAAATTTTAATATAAAAAGCGGTCAGGACATTCCGGCCGCTTTTTATATAAATTTATTAAAAAGTCTTGACATTTCCCTTGATTTGGGTGTATAATATCTGTATTGCCGCTGTGGTGGAATCGGCAGACACAAGGGACTTAAAATCCCTCGCTGGCGACAGCGTACCGGTTCAAGTCCGGTCAGCGGCACCAAAACATTAATTACCCCAATCAACGTACCTGCGTTGATTGGGGCGATTTATTATTTCAAATTATCGTTGGCAATTTATGGATTTATTTACAATATATGGTTATTTCTAAAATATTTCTAAACGATTTCTAAAAAAGAGTTTTTCCGGAGATGATATTGATCTTAAAAATTTGTCAAAATCCATCAATTTTTTGTGTTTAAAACGATAGTGACTTTTTCAAATGATTGATTATAATAAAAAAAGCATATTAATGTGCATTGTAATCAACCAAAATACGTATTATGTGTATAAATCAGACAATTTATACACATAATATTGGATAGTAATGTTTGACATATAATAAAAATGTGTTATAATATATTATAAGAATTGCATTATATCTATTTATGAAAACAACGTACAATGATATAAATACTCAAGAGGTGAATTCAATGTTTCTGACAAATCTTAAGCTTCATAATTTTCGGTCTTTTGAAAACCTTGAAATAGATTTTCATCCGCATCTTACAGTAATTGTTGGATCAAATGGTGCAGGAAAAACATCCATACTTGAAGGTGCTGCAATTGCATTGAGTTCCATGTTTGTAAAGATGGATGGCTTGACCGGACGCAAAATTGAAAAAACACAAGCGCACTTAAAGTCATATTCTGTTGGAAGCACTAAAGATGTACAGGCACAGTATCCCGTTGAGATTACTGCTTCTGCTAATATATCAGATAATAGTATTTCATGGACAAGATGTCTGAATTCATCAACCGGTCAAACATCTTTTGGTACAGCAAAGGAAATCACTTCTGTAGGAACTGATTATCAAAAAAGAATACGTTCCGGTGATACCGGATTGTGCTTGCCAATAATCGCATACTACGGCACAGGCCGTCTATGGGATTACCATCGTGAAAAGCAAAATAATGTTTTTGAAACCACTAATCGGCTAAATGGATATACAGACTGCGTAGACGGAACAACTAATGTTAAGCTGATGATGAATTGGTTTATGGAAAGAACCATCAAAAAATACCAGAACCAAGAATTAGGTCTTGGAGGTATTCCTGAACTGGAAGCAGTATATTCAGCAATGGAAACTTGTTTCCAGCGAATTACCGGATGTGATAATGTTAAAATACAGTATGACATGGGTAGTAAAGAGTTGGAAGTAGCATACAAAGACAACAACGGGGAAATGATGCGTATCCCTATCAATCAATTGAGTGATGGCTACAAAGGCACAATAAGCCTTGTTGCTGATATTGCTTATCGAATGGCAGTTTTAAATCCGCAGTTTCTGGGTAATGTTTGTAAAGAAACCGATGGCGTTATTTTGATCGATGAAGTTGATCTGCATTTACATCCTGAATGGCAGCAGAGAATTCTTGGGGATTTGACAGCAATTTTCCCTAAAGTTCAGTTTATAGTAACTACCCATGCTGCAGCAGTTATTAGTTCTGCCAAAAGTGAAAACCTCCGCATCATGAAAAATCAGCAGGTTGAAATGGCTAATGCACAAGTATTTGGCAATGATGTGAATTCTATTTACAATCTTATTATGGATGTACCTGAACGTGATCCGGACACAGCAAAGCTTTTCAATAAGTTTAGCGAATTGATTATTTCAAAGAAATTTGATGATGCTGAAGAAATTCTAAACCAAATTGATGAAATACGCGGCGGACATGATAAAGAAGTCAGCAGAAATCGTGTTAAGTTAAAACTTGAGAGAATTCGCGGAGGCTGCTTATGATACCTATAAAAAAGGGCGTAGAACCTCCTGAACTAAAAATACTTCGTCAAAAATCGATCGAAAAAGGGCTTTCTCCTGAAGAAGCTTACGATACATTAAAAGGTAATACTAAAGAAATTGTACGTCAAAGTCTTTTACAAGAGCAAGGACATTTATGTGCCTACTGTATGTGCAGAATTCCTCGAAATGACGTATGCGCAGGAATAGCTCCAATACGGCTGGAGCATTTGGTTTCAAGAAATCCCAAAGATGGGCGAGATATTGGTCAAGGACTGGACTATAATAATCTTTTGGCTGTTTGTAATGGAAACACAGCAAGTTCTGACTTTAAACGTAAGTCTATAGATCTTACATGTGATGTGCATAAAGGAAATACAGACTTACATAAAGTTAACCCTTGCATTCCGGAAACACTTGAAAGTATTTTTTATTATGTAGATGGAAGAATTGATGCCACTGATCCGGATGTTAGAGCCGATCTATTAGATACGCTTAATCTGAACTGTCCTAAATCACCGATCGTTTCAGAAAGAGAGGCTGCTTTATCCGAACTAATGTCAAATATGGATGAGGTTCAAGAAGATGAACTGATCAATTATTGCAAAATCAGATTAAAGGCTTTTCAAGATGAACAAGAAAACAAAACTCCATATCAAGGAATTTTAATATGGTATCTGGAAAGCTTATTAAAGACATTATCCTCTTCTAATGCATGACCTGCCGAAAAGCTTTTATCTTTAACTGATGTTTTATTGAATATAAAAAATAAGCTCGGATTCGCTGCCGAGCTTATTTTTCTTTTCATTGACCATTGTCAAGGACATCAGCGATTTTTATCGCTGCATCGACTTTGGACGAATAATCAAGATGGGAATATATGTCAGCCGTATTCAACATCCCAAAAGGACACACAATTTAACATCGAATGAAAACCGCCTAACGAAGCGTTTTATTTTGTTATAGCTGTATCAAGCCTGCGCTTGTCTTTCAAAGGCTTGTCCAGCAACTTGTAGTAAATATGAATATCCCTCGGTCTGTCGGCGGCGTATTCATCAACGGTGATATACTCAATAAGCTCAAGAGCCATTTCACGAGTAAGTTCCTGCACATCGGTGTACCTCTTCAAACGACGGATAAACTCCTCAACGTCGTCTTCGTCCTGCTTTACGGCGGACAGCTTTGATTCAAGCTCTTCCACCTCTGCGGACAATGCATTCTGCTCAGCCTGATATTTTTCCAAAAGATTTACGCAAACATCTTCGGGTATCTTGCCGAGAACCTTATCTTCATAAATAGACGGTATCAGCTTCTGCAATTCATCAAGACGATACTTGCCGTCATTCAGACGTTTCTGTTCATTGGCGCTCTGACGTTCATCAAGCTTAGCCTTTTCCAAGAGGAATTTCTGC
>JBJEQL010000102.1:0-4232 GCA_051881735.1 Oscillospiraceae bacterium | reverse complement strand
ACGATGACCTCAAGATCCCTCACTGCATCAAGAACTACGGCGCAGACAGCTATCCTGTTGAACAGGGCTTCGTTCCTGAGGAAGTATTCCTTGAAAGACTTCCCGAAATCGCAAAGAACGCTATCGGCGACGCTTGCACAGGCTCCAATCCTCGTCAGCCTTCACAGGAAGAAATGGAAAAGCTGCTTAAGTGCTGCTACTACGATACAGAAGTTGATTTCTAATACATACAATTCACGGCTCAAAACAGCCTGAAACAGAATTCCCCGGGAGATTCTTCCGGGGAATTTTTATAGTGTATGCATTGCGTTTTTGCAGACTTGACGATACTTTGGATTTAAAGTATAATGGAATAAAACAAAAATGGGAGAAAAAATATGTATGATTGTGGATTCACCAAAGAAAACAGCTGGTTCAGATATCGTGCAGCAGCAATTATTATAGAGAATGACTGCGTTCTTTTTGCCGGAAATAAGAATGAAAATTATTTATATTCCATTGGCGGCGGAGTTCATGTTGGCGAAACTGCCGAGAATGCAGTCCTGCGTGAGGTTTTTGAAGAAACAGGCGTACATTATGAAATAGATAGGTTGGCAGTTATTCATGAAAACTTTTTTAATGAGGATAGCGGAACATTAAAAGGATTGAATTGTCACGAAATCAGTTTCTATTTCTTAATGAAATCCAGAGGGACACAAGAACTTAACAGCAACAGTACTACAAATGGAGTTAAAGAAGAAATGCATTGGATACCCATAAAGGATTTAGATAACTACAAAGCGTTTCCAAGTTTCATGAAAGATTACCTTAGCAAAGAGCATTTCGGAATAGAGCATATAGTAACCGATGACCGATAACAGCAGCTTTCAATTTAATAAACAATTTGACGTTATCACGAATACCAAGGAGATATTATGAACAAACAAGAGTATATTCAATTATTTAACAGCGTAAATCCCGATCTATTTGAAAGAGAGGATATAAAAAGTCTGCCCGAAAAAGCAACCTTTGAGGAAATGCTCCTTCCTCTTGATGAATTTAATGTACACAAATACAAAAAAAGCTTTGATGACAGCATTTTATTCGGATTTTATGACGGAAGCTTCGACAAATTGAAAGAAGCAATTTCCGCAGTAGATAAGGACTGGCTGAAAATTTTCCACGAGGACACCCGAGTGTTCTGCGGCTTTCATAATGATAATATCGCAAGCTTTTGTATAGTCGAAGACATGGGCATACATACAATAAATGGACGCAGGGTAAAAATCGGCGGCCCCGGTTGCGTTGGAACCGTTCCAACATATCGAAATAAAGGAATAGGACTGACAATGGTAAAGTGTGTAACGCTATTTTTAAAAAGAAACGGCTATGATTACAGCTATATTCACTATACCGGCGTTGCACCTTGGTACGAAAAGCTTGGTTACAAAACCATTGTAACGTAGAACAAAAACGGAATAGTGCAGTAATGCTGTCTGCACTATAAAATTTCCCCTTGAAATAATAATAAAGCTGTGCTATAATAATATCACTATGAAAAAATATATTTTACTTTTTCTGACAATTTCTGCGGTATTGATGCTTTCCGGATGCGAGGATTATTACCCCTCCAACGCACCAAGGCAAACTGCAACAAATAAAGCCGCAGTTCTCACAACGGTAACTACTATCCAGACGACCCGTCCCGAAACATACAGCGAGTATATTTCATCTCTCCACGAAATGGAATCATCGCTCCGTGAAGAAGCCGAACATACCATTGGTATCGGAGGGATGAAAGCCGACACCGCCGTTTCAAGAGAAATAACCGAAACTGCCGAAACTATGGAGCGTGTGACAGCTGTCCCGAATGAGATCTCCGAACAGGCAGAAACCGCCGTTACGACCGTTCCGCAAAATGCCGAAAGCGAAGAACAGCAGACTGTAACCTGCGCCGTGATTACGGAGCAAGCCGTAACATCTCCGATTTTTGACCTTTCGGACATTCCGTCCGTCCCAAGCGACAGGGTAAAAGCCGATACCGCGCTTACGGACACCCCATAAATCATCAACAAGAGAGGAAACGCAAATGCCCATTAAGATACCCGATAACCTGCCTGCATTTTCCGTTCTGAACAACGAAAACATCTTCGTTATGTCAAGCGGAAGAGCGGATAAGCAGGATATCCGTCCGCTGAAGATAGCGATACTTAACCTTATGCCGAAGAAGATCGAAACCGAAACGCAGATACTCCGCCTGCTTTCAAACACACCTATACAGGTCGATATCGAACTTCTCCAGACTGCTTCGCACCGTTCTAAGAACACCTCGCAGGAGCACCTTATCAAGTTTTACAAAACCTTTGAAGATGTCAAAGACCAACGTTTTGACGGTCTGATAATAACAGGCGCACCTGTCGAGCAGATGCCGTTTGAAGAAGTTGACTACTGGGGCGAGCTTTGCGAGATAATGGAATGGTCAAAAACAAATGTATTTTCAACGTTCCATATCTGCTGGGCAGCACAAGCAGGACTTTACTATCATTTCGGTATTCCCAAATATGACCTTCCGCACAAAATGTTCGGTATTTTTCCACATAAGACCGAAACTGTCAATCATCCGCTTGTCCGTGGCTTTGACGAAACATTTTATGTTCCTCATTCACGCCATACCGAAGTCCGCCGAGAAGATATTGAAAAAGTTCCTGCGCTGAAAATACTGACTTCATCGAATGAGTCGGGCGTTCATATCATCGCCGACAAAACCGAGCGTCTTTTCTTTGTCACCGGTCACAGCGAGTATGACCGATTTACGCTTAAAAACGAGTATTTCCGTGACCTTGATAAAGGATTGAACATCGGAGTTCCTGCACATTATTTTCCATATAACGACCCATCACAGCCGCCGAACTTCACATGGCGCTGCCACGCAAACCTTATGTTCAGCAATTGGCTCAACTACTGCGTATATCAGGAAACACCGTATAATCTTGACGAACTGGAAAAAATTGAATGATACAAGTGCGTATTTCGGAATTATTGCGAAGCAAACTAAAGTTTACGTCCACGCTTTTCAAAGGGTGGCAGGGGTCAAGGGGACAGCATCCATTGTCGCAGGTCATTTATGACCTTTAGCAGTACGGCGAAATTCCCTAAACCATAGCTGAATGTTTGCAGCAAAAGCAAAATAAAGTATAGTTAAAAAAAGCGCAATTCACATCAAACAACGGTAAAACGAATATGAGAAATCAAGCCTGTTGAACCGATTTGTGAATTGCGCTTATTCTATCCTAACAAAACAAACTCTCCTCTACAGGTAAAATATGCGAACGAAGTGAGTATATTTTACCTGTAGACGCACTTTTAAAAGCTATGCACGGAAAATCACAATTAATGTTTGCCTGTGAATAGCTGTTCAAAATGCGTTGTGACCTACATATACTCACTTTGTTCGTATATGTAGGTCACAAGAAAAGTTTACTTTAGTAAAATAGAATAAGCGCAATTCACACTAACGGTTCAACAAGTTTTTCGGCATCAAACTTGTTCTCTTTTTCGTTTTTTGATGTGAATTGCGCTTTTTATAGCTACAATTTACTGTTCTTTTGCTGTAAGCATTTAGCTAAAGATTAGGGTATTTCGCTTCTGCGGAAGCGACCAAGGGCTTTGCCCTCTGGACACCCACCACCTTTGAAAAGGTGGACGAAACTTTTCGTCCGCTTCGCGGTTTTAACAGCAGATGTTAGCTATGCAAATAATTACGCATTACGAATTACGAATTACGCATTAATATCATTCGTGTTCCTTGCCCTTACAGAAACAATCAATATAACGGTCAATGCAGCGTTCGATTATGTTTACTGCTTCTTCTCTGCTCTTGACTTCATCAATAACGGTTTCCTTGCCTTCAAGTGATTTATAAACCGTAAAGAAATGTGACATTTCCTCGAAAACGTGCTTCGGAAGTTCGGAAACGTCCTTATATGAATTGTAAGTAGGATCGTTGAACGGTATCGCAATGATCTTATCGTCAAGCGCACCGTTGTCAAGCATCGAAATTACGCCGATAGGATAGCACTTGACGAGCGCAAGCGGTTCGATCGACTCCGAACAGAGTACAAGAACGTCCAACGGGTCCCCATCATCTGCATAAGTACGGGGAATAAAGCCGTAATTTGCAGGATAATGCGTAGAGGTATAAAGCACACGGTCGAGCATAAGAAAACCTGTTTTCTTATCAAGCTCATACTTCA
>JBJEQL010000101.1:0-18644 GCA_051881735.1 Oscillospiraceae bacterium | reverse complement strand
TTTTGCCCTGAGCCATAAGAGCGCCGATCTCCTTAGAGGTCTTGTTTCTTATTGCACGAAGCTCGTCAGCCTTAGTCTTTGCAGCACGAAGCTTTGCATCGAGTTCGATCACTTCGTCAACGAGCGGAAGCTTTGCATCCTGAAATTTTTTCTTGATGTTTTCCTTTACAGCGTCCGGATTTTCACGGACAAATTTAATATCAAGCATGATAAAATCTCCTTAATTCAAAATATATCTACGACTTATTCTTTTAAAACAAGCCTAACCTATTTAATTATACCATATCTGCTGCAAAAATCAATATTTTTTGAGCTTTTTTACAGAATTCCCCTATAATAAAGCCCTCTTGTGATATTCTCCGCATCAAGCTTGCGGTTATTTTTATAACAATCGCAGACCTGACGTATCCTTTCGGGTGATTCATCGGTGAAAACAAGCGTTATGAAGCTGCAGTTAACCTCGTTCAATCGGTCGGACATCACAAGTACATCGCTGTTGAGAACTTCGGTTGAAACGCCGTCACATTTTACGGGGAAAAATCTGCCCGTACGGTCGGTAAGTCCGCCCGTGCAGTTTTTACAGCCGCCGACAGCCTGTCTTACAGGACAGTTTCGTGTGAGCATAAGCGGCAGTCGTCCGTAACCGATGATGCCATACTGCAGAAGGTCGCCAAGTGATGATATCTGCGGCAGCTTCATCTCAAATGAAGCGGTTGCATCTGCAAGTCCCATTTCAGCGTATTTTTTCAGCGTAAGCGAGTTGGTAACATTCAGTCCGAAATCGCCGTGCATGACAAAATCGCCTCTGCAAAGTTTTATATGCGCATAATTCGTACAAAGCACATCGGTTATGCCGAGAGCTTTCAGCTTTTCAAGCTTTTCCGAAAGCGTATTTTCGTCTGTTACGAATCTCGGAAGAACAGCGCCAAGCTTGACCTCGGACTGCGGAGAATTTTTTAGTATCTCGTCGATCGGCAGAAACGCTATCTCAAAGCTGCTCGGTACTCCCGAAAGTTGTTCGGCTTTGTATAACCTTGCACGGAAAGACTTGTGTTTTATATTCAGCAGCTTCGGGAAGTTTAAGTTTATCTCCTCAAACCGCTGCGGTTTACGCTTGGATTTTATGCGCAGTTCGTTCATCTTCTCAACCGCATCACGCCTAAGCGCATTTAACGCCGATGCAGGAACGATCAGTCCGTCATCGATCTGCGCTTCAAGCCTGCCAAAGTCGTATGGCGTATCGCCAAGCTTTGAAAGCTGCTTTTCTATCATTGCGCTGTCGGTAGGGCGGTTCTGAGCCACCTGAGGAACATCTCCGTTCACCGTGACTTCCGCACCGTCTGCGCTCATTTTGAGTGAAACAGGCTCGTCCGCCTTGATTATACATTCAAAATCTGCCGTGCAAGCCTTGGTTTCTCTATGGTAAAGCTCTGCAAGCTTTGGAAGAACAGACTGTGCAGAAACAACGTCCTCTTTCTGGCGTGTTCCGAACATATCCGCACCGAGCTTTCCCGTGAGATAACCGTCTGTAAAGCCGCTTCGTGAGAAAACTGCTCGCAAAGCGTCCAAATCGGGTTCTTTTCCGTCTGCTTTTGCACGACAAGCTGAAACCGCCGCAGCAACATACTCGGCACGTTTCATTCGTCCCTCTATCTTAACAGAGGTCACTCCTGCCTTTTCAAGCTCGGGTATAAAATCTATCCCCGAAAGGTCTTTCAGCGAAAGGTCGTTTCTGTCCTGCCCCTTTATAGCAGAAAACGGCAGTCTGCAAGCCTGAGCGCAAAGCCCTCTGTCGGCGCTTCTCGAACCTATCATTGCGCTCATATAGCATTGTCCCGAAACGGACATACAGAGCGCACCATGGATAAAAGCTTCGACCTCGATATCAGCCGAAGCTATCTCTTTTATTGCATCAAACGAAAGCTCCCTTGAAAGGACAACTCTCGAAAACCCTGTCTCTTTCGCAAGCATTGCGCCCTGCTTTGTGTGTATCGACATTTGTGTCGAAGCATTCAGCTTCATATCGGGCAGAGCCTGTTTGAGCATATACGCCGCACCAACATCCTGAACGATGAAAGCGTCAATACCTATTTCAGCCGAAAGCTTTGCCGCTTTGAGGAAATCTTCAAGTTCGTTGTCAAATACAAGCGTGTTTACAGCTTGATATATCTTGACATTGTGCAGGTGGCAGTAGTCAACAGCCGCCGAAAGCTCGTCCGCAGTAAAGTTTGTCGCATTTGCACGGGCGGAAAAACGGCTTCCGCCGACATAAACGGCGTTCGCACCGCACCGCACGGCAGCATAAATGCTCTCAGGACTTCCCGCAGGTGCAAGAATTTCAATTCCCATTATTTCTTGCTCACCGATTTGTCAATGGTGTCCTTCATCTCTGCGATATTGAGCTGGTTTTCAAGGTCTTTTATCTTAAGCTTAAGCTCCTCGACCTGCTTTAGCGCCTCTTCCTTTTCAGCTCTTGCAGCACAAGCCTCGTCAACGTATTCTTTTATCTGTGTGCGGATGTTGTCAATGCTCTCGTTCGCTTTCTGAGCCTCATCAAAAGCGGAAAGTGCAGCAAGAACAGCCGCAGACTGAACGCTTATGCTGTCCGACTGTGCGACCATTCCGTCTATCTCTTTTTCGACCTTTTTTGCAAGCGCATAGAAATAGCTTGCGCTCTCTTCCGTTTTAAGTGCATATTCTTTTCCGCAGATCGTTACCTTAACCTTATTCATAAATAAGCTTCCTTTCCGAAATTGATAGTATTATTATATAATATTTTTTATGATTTTTCAATAACTAATGCGTATATTATGCAGGTAATTTACCGTAATGCCATCGGGCGGATATAGAATCCGCCCCTACGGTAATATGGATTTATCCGAAAATGCCTCACATCGGGACGGGCGACCCGTCCCCTACAATCAAAAATCTTTTTTGGACTGAAATAATTACGCATTACGCATTTCGAATTACGCATTATTATTTGTGGTATTTTCCCCCTGCGTTTATCTGAAACGCACGGTAAAGCTGTTCAAGCAGCATTATCCGTGCAAGCTGGTGCGGAAACGTCATCTCCGACATGGACAACTTAAAATCCGCAAGTGCCTTTATCTCGGGAGCAATACCGAACGAACTTCCGATAACGATGTTGACCGTGCTTTTTCCGTCATACGCAGAAACGCTCTGCAGCTTTTCCGCAAATTTTACCGATGAAAGCTGCTTTCCCTCTATACACATTGCAATATTATAGCAGTTATTTCCCGAAAGTAATTGAGAAATAGCCTTTCCCTCAGTCGAAAGTGCATTCGTTATCTCCTTTTCGGAAGGATTGTCGGGAAGTCTGCTTTCGGCAAGTTCGATTATATTAAGCTTGCAGAAAGCTGAAAGGCGCTTGGCGTATTCCGCAGAAGCGTCCCTAAGATAGCTTTCTTTCAGCTTTCCGACTGTGATCATATTAACATTCAGCATAGTTTTTCCTCAAATTGCAACAAATCCGCCGCTTGTTTCGACAGGCGCAACGCTTAAAATATAATCGCTGTTGCGAATAAAGCCGTCAAGGTGACGAACGACAGTATCGGCGGCTATCTCAGGAGTGTTGTTATCCTGCGAAAGATGACCTAAAATAAGCTTTGTCGTTCCGCTTTCAACAAGCTTTCGTGCAAAGTTTCCGCAGTCATCGTTGGAAAGATGACCGTTCTTGGAGAAGATCCGTGTTTTCAGATAGTAATCATATCTGCCGTTGCGGAGCATTTCAACATCGTAATTCGATTCGATAAGCACAGCGTCCGTTCCAAGCAGGCTTTCCTCAACAACGGACGAAACATAACCGAGGTCGGTGCAGACAGCACAGCATTTTCCGTCGTCGAATTCTATCTTGTAGCCGCAGGATTCCTTTGTATCGTGCGAAGTAGGAAAACATGATATCTTCATTCCGCATAACTCCTCGAAATCCTTCATCTCGTAACCCTCGCTGTTTATGCAGCCGCTTTCCTCAAGTATCTCAAGGGTGTAGGACTGCGCATAAACAGGAACACGAAGTTTTTTGGTGAGCATTGAAAGCCCCTTTACATGGTCAGAGTGTTCATGCGTTATGAATACAGCCTTTATCGCTTCGAGCGGAAGCTCATTCACCTCAAATGCCTTTTTGAGCCGAGCGAACGAAACACCGTCATCAATAAGTATGCCCTGCTGTTTGTTTCCGATATATGTAGAATTTCCCTTGCTTGAAGAGAAAAGCGGATATATTCTTGCCAAAACTTATTCCTCCCATTCATACAATGACATTATAACACATATTCCGCCGCTTGTCACGCTTTATTTTTATCGGCATAAAATAAAACAAGGGTATCCTAAGGGGAAGCCCCCTTGGGCAGTTCGTAGGGTACTTTGTAAATTGCTAAAAGTCGGCGGCTCGGTAACGATAAATACTTCTTTACTGTAACTTTTCCTAAGGGGAAGCCCCCTTGGGCAGTTCGTAGGTCACTCTTCAAAACGTTCAAGAGTTGACGGCTCGGTAACGATAAATACTTCTTTACTGTAACTTTTCCTAAGGGGAAGCTCCTTGGGCAGTTCGCAGGTCACTCTTTAAAACGTTCAAAAGTTGGCGGCTCGGTAACGATAAATACTTCTTTACTGTAACTTTTCCTAAGTGGAAGCCCCCTTGGGCAGTTCGCAGGTCACTCTTCAAAACGTTCAAGAGTTGGCGGCTCGGTAACGATAAATACTTCTTATCGATACTGCCCTGATCATAGGATATCCATTACTTAACAGGAGATGCTTTATGAACATAGAAACAAGCCTATATTCTCTTTCCGAGGGAATGTGTGCCCGAGTAAAGCAGCTGCGTAATGATGGCAGTATGCGCAGACGGCTGCAGGACCTCGGACTTATAGAGGGAACTCGTGTGGAATGCTTGCAGCGCAGTCCTTCGGGCGATCCGACAGCCTATCTTATAAGGGGAGCGGTTATCGCTCTGCGTGAAGAGGATAGCTCAAAAATAATCGTAGAACCGGCATAAAACCCAAAAATCCAACAACTGCAAAGCGCAATTCAATCAAAAAGGTATACAGGAAATAATCTGTTAGACCTTTAAATTGAATTGCGCTTTATACTAATTCTAAACCGTTCTATAGACAAGGACGGCAGATAGAATTTTGTCAATCAAGGAAAGCGACCGCAGGCGGGCTTGCCGCCCGGCAAGGGAGCTTGACGCAGGGTGACGAAATTATAGCTGCCGTATCTGTCTATAGGTTGGCTTAGAATTAGTATTAGTTTTTGATCGGATGTTTATACCACTAAGCTCATAATCAATTCCGTTATAAACGCTCCTGCACAAGCAGCGGCAGCAACGACTATAAGCGATTTATTTTTAAACGCAAAGAACATTGCCAATGCAAGTCCGACAATTGCCGATATCATGCTCGATGTTGAATAAAGTATAGCAGGTATCGTCATTGCACCAAGTACGGCATACGGCACATAGTAAAGCATATTCCGAAGGAATTTTGACTGTATCTTCTTGCGGCAAAGCACAAACGGTATCATTCTTATCAGATATGTGACCAGCGCCATTACAAGTATATATAAAAGCATTTTCAGATCAGGCATCGTCTTCTTCCTCCTTTTTCGGGAAGATAAGAGCGCCTAAGACCGAAGCTGTGAGTGCGCATATAATAATAGAAAAGCCGCTCGATATCCCTGAAAAAATCGGGATATATTTAAAGCAGCAGCTCATTGCTGCGGAAAAGGCAACGACCGAGAACACACCGATAGATTTTCTTGCAGGCGGTATAAATATCGCTAAAAACATTCCGTATATTGCAATTCCAAGCGCAGATTTGAGCATATCGGGGAGTATTTCGCCTGCTGCTGCGCCGAGGAATGTGCCGAGGCTCCAGCACAAAAACGGTATAAGTATCAGTCCGTACATATACCTCACGCCGATATCGCCTTTTTTTCCTGCGGCGACTGCGAATATCTCGTCTGTCATGCCGAATGATGTACCGAGTCTGTGTCCGACCGTAAAGCTGCTGTCGAGCTTTTGCGTAAGCGAGATACTCATAAGCGCATATCGCATATTTATAACAAGCTGTGTTAGAATCATCTCGATAAGCGTTCCGCCGGCGGCAATGATGCCAAGTCCTGCGAGCTGACCTGCCGAGGTGAGGTTCGTCATTGAGATAAGCAGAGCGGAAAAGATAGAAACACCTTTTCCTGCGGCTGCGATACCGAAGCTGAACGAAACGGAAAGATATCCCAGTCCTATCGGTATTCCGTCACGCAGACCGTCGGTGAATTTATATTCCGAAAGTTTTGTGCTGTTCATTTTATTTCATCCTTTTTGTATATCATAAAACCGGCGATCCATAGTTTTTTTGACCGGCAACCTTATAATTATATCATCGCAAGCGTGTTTTTACAATATACAAAATGACGAAATAAAGCAAATTTGCACGAATTTTTGGTTAAATGTATGGTATAATATACAATTTGTTTTCTATGACGCTTGAAAAATATGTGCATTTGTGATATAATCGAATTACAAGGAAATTACCTAAAAGGAGGAGATACTATGAGTAAAAAAATAATAACTATCGGCCGTCAGTTCGGAAGCGGAGGACATATCATCGGTGAAAAGCTTGCTGAAAAGCTCGGCTTTGCATATTATGATAGAAAGCTGCTTGACCTTGCGGCAGAAAAGAGCGGCATGAGCCACAACGTTGTAAAAGACGCAGACGAAAAGGCTGCAAATCCTTGGTATTATGCCGCAATGAGCCAGTCAGGCGCAGCTATGGGAATAAACCTCTGCACGAACGACGCGATCTTCAACGTTCAGAGCGAGATCATAAAGGAAATTGCCAAAACAGAGGATGCGATCATTGTTGGCCGCTGTTCGGACTATATTCTCCGAAATGCAGACTGCGAGCTGCTGTCGGTGTTCATCTATGCACCGCTTGAGGCTCGTATAAAGCGTACAATGGAGCGTGACAAGATAAGCGAATCCGAAGCCGTGGCAAAGATAAAACGCCACGATAAGCAGCGCAAGCTTTATTACGATTTCTACACCGATAAAAAATGGTCGGCACACGAAAGCTATAATTTAACGCTCAACAGCGAAGTTTTCGGCATTGACGGAACAGCGGATATTATCTGTGCCGCTCTCAAAGCAATGGATAAATAGCTTGCCAAGTAAAAACAATAACCGCCTGCGGAGTTTCCCACAGGCGGTTCGTTTTTATGTAAATTACAGCTGGAATTTTCCGACAAGATCGTTGAGCATTGCAGCCTGACTTGACAGCTCCTCGGAGGAAGCTGCACTTTCCTCGGCGGTTGCGGAGTTGGTCTGAACAACGCCGGAGATCTGTTCGATGCTTGTTGTGATGTGGTCGATGACCTCTGACTGGCTGTCGCTTGCGTCTGCAATGCCGAGAACGATGTTTTCAACCTTTTCGGTAAGTTCTGCAACTTCAAGCATTGATTTTGCAGTTTCGGAGGTGATCTCCGTACCGTGCTTGACAGCTTCGACGGTCTTAGCAATGAGAGCTTCCGTGCCGCCTGCAGCCTCTGCGGATTTTGACGCAAGGTTGCGGACTTCATCGGCAACGACTGCAAAGCCCTTGCCTGCTTCGCCTGCTCTTGCAGCCTCAACGGCTGCGTTGAGTGCGAGGATATTTGTCTGGAAAGCAATATCTTCGATAGTCTTGATGATGTTGCTAATCTGCTGTGAAGTTTCATCAATATTGGACATAGCCTCGGTAAGGCGTGTCATTTCTTCGTTTGCGGTCTTGACCGAATCTGCTGATGTTTTTACAAGTTCTCGTGCTTCATTGCAGTTAGCAGAGTTAGCGGATATCTGTTCGGAGATATCGTGTATCCTCTGAGCAAGAGTTTCGATCTCGGCAGCCTGTTCAGTTGCGCCCTGTGAAAGAGCCTGAGCACCTGCGGAAACCTGTTCCGAACCTGCGGAAACCTGATCTGCGGAATTGCTGATATGGAACATTGTACTCTTGAGATTATCTTTGATAAGTTCAATATCGCTGATAAGCTGCGAATAATCGCCTATGTAAAGAGATTTTCCTATATCGGTGTCAACATTAAGATTTCCGGCTGCGGTAGATTCGAGAATTCTGCCTATATCCTTGATGATGCTGTTAAGGCTTTCGACAACCGTTTTTGTTGCGTGAGCAAGCAGCAAGGTTTCGTCATCCGAATTAATCTCGGGAACTTCGGAAGTAAGATCGCCCTGAGAAAGCAAAAGTATTCTATCGGTGCATTTCTTGATCGGATCACCGAACTTCTTTCCGAGGATAGCCGAAATAATACCTGCGTTAGTGGCAACTACCGCAAGGATCAATATCATAACAATAATTGTTATTTTAGCTTTGGCAAGATGCTCGGAAACAGGACCGGTCACAGCTATCGTCCAGCCGAATGTATCGGGAACGGTAGCATAGCCGACATACATTTTTTCACCAAAAATATTGAGCTTGCAGGAACCCGTTTCGCCGGAAGCCATTTTTTGAGCAAGCTCAGCCGTGCTTCCGCCCATTTCGTTGAAATTAATGTCTTTTTTGATATTTTCCGAATCATTGTCAGCAATAAGGCAGCCGTCCTCCGCAAGCATGAAAGCGGCACCATACTCACCGTAGCTTATGGAACGAACGATGTCGTTAAGGAATTCCTCGTCCGGAACTACATAAACACAGCCTATCGGCTTTCCGCCGACTGTTCCGTTTTCCCAAAGCGGAGCTGCAACAATAATTGTAAGCTTGCCTGTTTTCTTGGAAACGAGCGGTTCGGAAACCATATCTTCACCGTTCATTGCAGCCTGAAAATATTCTCTGTCGGAATAGTCGTTTCCGTCAATGCCCATACCGTCTGCGAATATAAAATTACAGCGCTGAAGGCCATATTGTTCGGCTCTTTTTGTAAGGATCTCATTCTTCTGAGCGTCGGTCGAATTCGGGTCGCACAGAATTTCATCCACTCCGAGATCGGCGGCAAGATTGCGGTAGGATCGTATCTCCCACGACGCTTTTTCTGCGGCAACTTCAACGACTTCAAGTATTGATTCGGTCGCATTATCCTCCGATAGTGCAAAGATGGAAATTGCAGCTGCAATTGTAAGAACAAGCATTCCAAATCCCGATAAAATGGTCGCTAAAAGAATAATTTTTGTTTTAATTGTTGTTCGAGCTTTTGCCATAATTATGTTCCCCCGTGAAGAAATGAAATTATATCAATACTTATTATATACAAAATTGGTTCCAAGTCAAGCGGTTAAATTGATTTGATACAAAATTCGTCGGATTTAGAAATAAGTTACCATAAATTATGTCAATTGTGACGAAATTATAATTATTTGACATTGCTTTTTGTATATAACCTATATATTTTGTGGTATATCACAAGATGAAAAAGAAAAAAGCAGACGCAAAAAACGTCTGCTTTATTCATCAAAAACATTTTAAAAAAGAAAAGAGATAAAAGTAAGAATTTCTGCTTATTTACTGATATTATTATACAGCGAAAATCAACAAAATGCAATGATTTTATTTGAGCAGATTTATTGCAATAATTTCACTTTTTATACTTTGCGGAATATATTACCTTAAAATTAGACCTTGAACGCTGCATTAGATGCGTCGGACGGCATACGGAGATCTCCCCTCGGCGAGAGAGTTACGCTGCCGACTTTCGGAGCGTCGGGCAGACATGAGCGCTTGAATTGCTGTGTGAAAAATCTTCGCATAAATATACCGAGCCACTTTTTAATAGTATCATCATCAAACTTTCCGTTGAAAGCAGTTTTCGCAAGACGGAAAATCTTTTCGGGGGAGAATGTGCAGCGTACAAAGTAATAAAGGAAGAAGTCATGCAGCTCATAAGGACCGACAATATCTTCTGTTTTCTGCGAGATCTCTCCGTCGCTCGGCGGCAGAAGTTCGGGGGAAACAGGAGTGTCGAGAACATCTGCAAGCACAGCAGCAAGCTCCTTGTCGGAAGTAGTGTTCATCTCATAAGCGGTAAGGTGGCGGACAAGAGTTTTCGGAACAGACGCATTTACGCCGTACATTGACATATGGTCGCCGTTGTAGGTCGCCCAGCCTAAAGCAAGCTCCGAAAGGTCGCCCGTGCCGATGACAATGCCGTTCTGCTTGTTTGCTATGTCCATAAGGACCTGTGTGCGCTCACGAGCCTGACCGTTTTCGTATGTGACATCGTGAACTTCCTCGCTCTGTCCGATGTCGGCAAAATGCTGACGGACAGCTGCGGTGATATTCACCTCAATAAGTGTAACGCCGTAAGCCTCGGCAAGCTTGCAGGCGTTGCTTTTGGTGCGCTTTGTCGTGCCGAAGCAGGGCATTGTAATTGCAGTTATGCCCTTTCGGTCAAGGCCGAGCATATCAAAGGCGTGAACGGTCACGATCAGCGCAAGGGTGCTGTCCAGTCCGCCCGAAAGTCCGATAACTGCGTTTTTGCAGCCGATATGACGAAGCCTTGTCAGCAGTCCCGTCGCCTGCATGGTCAGTATCTCATCGCAGCGTGAAGCAAGGTCGATCTTGTCGCTCGGAACGAACGGCATAGGCTCGTATTTGCGAGTAAGTGTGATATCCTTAGTGTCTAAGCTGAACTTCACACGGCAGTATTCACGGTCGGAGAATTGCGGGAATGTGTTCATTCTGCGGCGTTCGCTGTCGATACGCTGGATATCGATTTCGGAGTAGGTTATGCCCGTGGTGAACTTTTTGCTCTCGGCAAGGAGCGTTCCGTTGTCGCAGATAAGATTGTGACCGCTGAAAACCATATCCTGTGTGGATTCGCCGATACCTGCGTCGGCGTAGATATAACCGCAGATAAGTCGAGCCGACTGCGATTTTACAAGCTGCTTGCGGTATTCGCCCTTTCCGATGACCTCGTCCGAAGCGGAGAGGTTGCAGATAACGGTCGCACCTGCTGCGGCAAGGTCGCCCGAGGGTGGATTTGATACCCACAGGTCTTCACATATCTCAACGCCGAATGTCAAGCCCTCAATATTGCTCTCAAAAAGGAGCTGTCCTATCGGCGCACCGCCGAAGCGTTCTATCTCGCCGTAAGCGTCCCTGCCCGAAGCGAAGTGGCGCATTTCGTAGAATTCGCTGTAATTCGGGATGTTTATCTTCGGAACAAAGCCGAGTATCTGTCCGCCTTTGACTGCAGCAGCGCAGTTGTAGAGCTTTCCGCCGAATGAAACGGGAAGTCCTACGAAAATAAGCATATCAAGCGCTGCAGTTTCTTCTGCAATTCTGAAAAGAGCTTTTTCAGCGCTGTCAAGCAGCGTTTTATGCAGGAACAGATCTCCGCAGGTGTAGCCTGTAATGCAAAGTTCGGGGAAAACTGCGGCAGAAACATCATTAGCGGCAGCCTGCTTTGCAAGAGCAATGATCTGTTCGGCGTTATGTTCGCAGTCTGCGACTTTTATATCGGGGGTAATTGCGGCGCATCGGATAAAACCGTCTTTCATATCTTTATATCTCCTTATACTAATTTCAAACCAACCTATAGACAAATACTCGGATATAATAATCCAATTCTGCGTCAGACTCCCTTGACAGGCGGCAGCCTGCCTGCGGTCGTCTTCCTTGACTTGTATTATTCTATCTGTCGTCTTTGTCTATAGAACGGTTTGGAATTAGTATTAAAATCCGAAAAACGCCGAACGTAAAAGAAACGATCGGCGTTTTCATGTTTATACCTTTATCGTTATAATGCTATTATAACTCATTATTCGGTAAAAATAAAGGCTTTTTTTAATTTTTATGGTTTTTCATATATTCGAGGTTCTTGGAGATAAGCTCGTATCTCTGCTTTACGCAGTCAACCGAACGCAAGGGGTCGGAAGGAGTGTTGAATGTGTAGTCCATAAGCTTTTCAACAGTAGTCGAAGCAACGTGAACTCTTGTATCCGAGGAAGCATAGTAGATGTAAACTTCTCCGTTTTCACGAACGATAGCACCGTTTGTGAATACAACGTTGGAAACATCGCCGACTCTTTCGCTGCCGTGCGGAGCGATAAAAAGGCCCGATGGTGATGCGATAAGCTTTGAAGGATC
The DNA here is from genome assembly GCA_051881735.1 of Oscillospiraceae bacterium. Taxonomy (GTDB): domain Bacteria; phylum Bacillota; class Clostridia; order Oscillospirales; family Ruminococcaceae; genus UMGS363. The sequence goes on along the minus strand of JBJEQL010000101.1, from coordinate 6,552 downwards.
GTTAAGATCGGTTGCAAACACATAGATAACATAGCGAAGACCTGCTGCTGTGTTTCTTACGCCGTGAGCAATGTGTATCCAACCCTTTGGAGTTTTGATCGGAACAGCACCTGCGCCGTTCTTTACCTCGGTGATTGTGTGGTAAACTCTTGGGGAGATGACAGTTTCCTCTGTGCAGATCTCAGCGTGTGTGATATCCTTTGCAAGACCGAAGCAAACGCCGCCGCCCGAGCCTGTCTGAATGAAATCATCCTGAGGACGGGTGTAGAAAGCGTACATTCCGTTCACGAATTCGGGGTGGAGAACAACGTTTCTCTGCTGAGGAGATTTTGATTTAAGGTTGGGAAGTCTTTCCCATGTCTTGAGGTCCTTTGTACGGACGATGCCTGCTTGTGCAACGGCTGCGGAAAGATCGTTTGAGGAAGTGTCCTTGCTCTCGGAGCAGAATACGCCGTATATCCAACCGTCCTCGTGCTTTGTAAGACGCATATCATATACGTTGGTTTCCTCAGGGTTTGTGTCGGGAAGGAGAACAGGGTAGTCCCAGAAACGGAAGCCGTCAACAGGGCTGTCACTCTCGGCAACTGCGAAAAATGACTTTCTGTCGTTGCCCTCGACTCTTGCAACAAGATAGTATTTGCCGTTAAGCTCGATAGCGCCCGAGTTGAGAACTGCGTTGATGCCGAGTCTTTCCATAAAGTAAGGGTTGGTGTCGGGGTCAAGGTCATATCTCCAGATAACAGGGGCGTGGTCTGCGGTAAGAACAGGATATTTGTAGCGGTCGTAAACGCCGCCCATATAATCGGTCTTTTCGTTTTTGCGTGTGATAAGCTTTTCGTAAGCGTCGAAAACCTTGCTGCGTTTTGTGTTGAAATCGGACATTGTTTTGTAACTTCCTTTCCGGTTATTGATTTAAAATCTCGAAAGCTTTTTGTGGCTGTTCAAAGAATTTCATAAGGGATTTATGGCACCGTTCGGAGCGTCCGACCGGCACTATTTTATTTTATCATAATAAAATTTCTTCTTCAAGAGAAAATTTGATTTTTTCGTTGACTTTTTCGCATTTTTGTATTACAATATAAGGTAAATGCAGATACTTGCGCCTTTTAAACGTTTACATGAGGCTTTTTCGGATCTCTGTTTTTCTTAAACGTTTTATTGTGCAGTTTTCACAATCATTTTAAATATAAGGGACGGTCGACGACAATGAAAAGAGTTCTTTCAGTTTTGCTTTCTTTGATTACCTGCGTTTTTCTCCTGGCAGCCTGCGGAGAAGAGGAAGTCGTGGAAAATCCATACAGCGGAATTTTAACCAAGATCAAGATCGGTATGCCGCTCACTAAGATAGTGTCGATGCAGCCGGACGGAGTTGAACTCTATTGGGAAGATGATACGACGATATGGAGCGTTAACACGGATACCGACCTTATGATCGACCTTGCTGCGCTCGTTCCTCCCGAGGAAGTTTTCTATTATGCCGATGATTCGATAATCACATATAATTTCAAGACCCAGAAGGGCGATGAAGAGATCTACCTCAAGGGTTACAGCGAAGAGGTACATTGCCTTATCGAAAGAACTGTTGCTGAGGAATACTTTGAAAAAAAGACAACAGAACTGCTGAAAAAGCATTGCGTTGACGAAGGTTCGGTAGCAGGCGGCTCAATGATCGGAACAGAGGATATCGATATGGAGCTTGTTTACAGCCAGAAGATATCCGCAAGCAGCTATGACCTTGTTTTCTCGATGACGCTTACATACGATACGGTCAACGATGTTCCCGGCTATTATGCAACGGAATTTGCAATTGACCTTACCGAAAAGGACGTAAAGAGTGAGGTCGCTATCGACACTCCCGAAACAAAATAATTCTTACAATAAAAAGTGATTTAAGCGGCGCATGGCTCTGTGCCGCTATATTTTTGAAAGGATAGATAAGCTATGAAAAATATGCCTGCTGTAAAATTAGGAATTGCGGCGGTAAGCCGTGACTGTTTCCCAAAATCTCTTTCCGCTTCAAGAAGAAGCAACGTTGTAAAAGCCTGCAAGGAAAAGGGCATTGAGATCTACGAATGTCCTGTTACCGTTGAAAATGAAAAGGATATGCTTTGCGCACTTGACGATCTGAAAAACGCAGGAGTGAACGCTCTTGTTGTATATCTCGGAAACTTCGGTCCGGAAACTGCCGAAACTCTTCTTGCAAAGAAGTTCGGTATGCCGGTTATGTTCGCCGCAGCAGCAGAGGAATTCGGTGACAACCTTATCGACGGCAGAGGCGACGCTTTCTGCGGAATGCTCAACGCAAGCTACAATCTCGGACTGCGAAACGTAAAGGCTTACATACCCGAATATCCTGTCGGAGATCCTTATGAAGTTGCAGACATGATAGCTGACTTCGTTCCTGTTGCAAGAACTATCCTTGGTCTGGGCAGCCTTAAGATAATCACATTCGGTCCACGTCCACAGGATTTCCTTGCCTGCAACGCTCCTATCGCAAGACTTTACGACCTCGGCGTTGAAATAGAAGAAAACTCCGAGCTTGACCTTTTCGCTGCATTCAATGAACACGCAGGCGATGCAAGAATTGACGGTGTTGTAAAGGAAATGGAAGCGGAGCTGGGCTCGGGAAATAAGATGCCCGGAATTCTTCCTAAGCTTGCACAGTTTGAAGTTACTCTCCTTGACTGGGCAGAGAGTCACAAGGGTTCAAGAGAATATGTTGCGTTCGCAAACAAGTGTTGGCCTGCGTTCCAGACCCAGTTCGGCTTTGTTCCCTGCTACGTTAACAGCCGCCTTACGGCAAAGGGAATACCTTGCGCTTGCGAGGTCGATATCTATGGCGCTTTGAGCGAATTCATCGGTCAATGCGTTTCGGACGATGTTGTAACGCTGCTTGATATCAACAACACCGTTCCTGCCGACCTTTACAATACCGAGATAAAGGGTAAATTCGATTACTCCCTCACCGATACATTCATGGGCTTCCATTGCGGAAACACAGCCGCAGAAAAGCTTTCCAAAAAGGAAATGAAGTATCAGCTCATTATGCACAGAGGACTTGAACCCGACAAGGAACCCGATATCACAAGAGGTACTCTTGAGGGCGATATCGCACCGTCCGAGATAACCTTCTTCCGCCTTCAGAGCAATGCAAACGCAGAGCTTAAAGCCTACGTTGCAGAGGGTGAAGTCCTCCCCGTTGCAACACGTTCCTTCGGTGGCATCGGCGTTTTTGCGATAAAGGAAATGGGACGCTTCTACCGTCACGTTCTTATTGAGGGACGTTTTCCTCACCACGGCGCAGTAACGTTCTCCCACAACGGAAAAGCGCTTTTCAACGTGTTCCGTTATCTCGGAGTGCAGGACATCGGATTTAATCAGCCTAAGGGTATGCTTTATAAAACGGAAAATCCGTTTGATTGATAATTTTATGCAGAGGACGGCTGGTTCGTTCTCTGCATTTTTGAGTAAAAGGGAATTATAATGAAAACCGTAAAAATTGAAGCCATAAACCGTGCCGAAGCGCTTCGCTATCTTGCCGCAGGAGGCAGCACGCCCGATGAGAATCTTTCGGCGCTTATGGATATATGCGAAGAAAAGCTGACAGCTGCGGCAAAGGGGAAATACATCTACCGTGTTTTCGATATTGCGGAAAACAGCGGCGAAAAGGTCGTTCTGGACGGATGTACTCTTACAATGACGGGAAAGGATATATGTTCGCACCTTGCAGGGTGTGAAAAGGCTGTTTTGCTTTGCGCAACGGTAGGCTCGGACGTTGATGTTCTTATCCGCAGAGAGCAGATATCCGATATGGCGGCGGCTGTTGTCATTGACGCAATGGCAGGCTGCGCTATTGAGCAGGTCTGCGATAACGCCGAAGAAGATATCCGCAAAAGCTTTCCCGATATGAACATGACATGGAGATTTTCTCCGGGCTATGGCGATCTGCCCATTGACTGTCAGAAAAAGTTTGTCGAGGTCGTTAACGCAGGACGGACTATCGGCCTGAACGTGACCGACAGCTTTATAATGATACCGAGAAAATCCGTCACGGCGGTCATAGGACTGTCGGCTGAACCAATAGAGAAAAAACGCAGAGGCTGCGCCGTATGCTCGATGAGAGAGCGGTGCGAATTCCGAAAAAGAGGAAGCAGGTGTACAAATTGACAAAAAAAGAACGCTTTTATAAGCTTTTGAACGATAACGAGTTCGTTTTTCTTGACGGCGGTATGGGAACGATGCTGCAGAAAAGCGGACTTAAAACGGGCGAAGTTCCGGAGCTTTTAAACATAAACAACCCCGAGCTTATCACATCGGTGCATAAGGCTTACGTTGACGCAGGCTCGCAGATAGTTTATGCGAACACTTTCGGCGCAAACGCATATAAAATGGCGGAAACGGGAAAAACCGTTGACGAGCTTATCTCCGCAGCGATATCCAACGCTAAAAAAGCAGCAGGGGATAAGGCTCTCGTTGCACTTGATATCGGCCCGATAGGTCAGCTGCTTGAACCGACAGGAACGCTCAAATTTGAAGAAGCTTATGACTATTTCAAGGAAGAAGTGCTTGCAGGAAAGGACGCAGACGTTATCGTTATCGAAACGATGACCGATCTTTATGAAGCAAAAGCTGCTCTGCTTGCAGCAAAGGAAAACTCCGAGCTCCCGATTATCGTTACAATGACGTTTGAACAGAATCTTCGTACATTCACCGGCTGCTCGGTCGGTGCAATGGCGCTTACGCTTGAAGGTCTGGGCGCTGATGCGATAGGCGTTAACTGTTCGCTCGGTCCCCGTGAGTTTGCACCGGTTATCGAGGAGCTTTCCAAATGGACAAGCCTTCCTATCGTTGCAAAGCCGAACGCAGGACTTCCTGACCCTGTTACGAATGAATATGACGTTACTCCCGAGGAGTTCGCCGAAAGTGCGGCAAAGCTTGTAAAATACGGTATAAAGCTGACGGGTGGCTGCTGCGGAACCAACCCCGACTATATCCGTTCGCTCAGAAATGCGCTTGAACCGCTTAAATATCAGAAAAACACACCGCAGAAAGAAGCAGCTGTCTGCTCTGCTGAAAAGGTCGTTGTCATCGATCAGCCGAGAATAATCGGCGAGCGAATCAACCCAACAGGCAAGAAGCTGTTTAAAGAGGCGCTCCGCAAGGGCGATATCGACTATATTCTCGGTCAGGCGATAGAACAGTCGCAGGCGGGCGCAGAAATACTTGATGTCAATGTCGGACTGCCCGAAATTGACGAAAAGGCTATGATGGTGAGAACGGTCAAGGCTCTCCAAGGCGTTACAGACCTGCCGCTGCAGATCGATTCGACCATTCCCGAAGTAATCGAAGCTGCCCTGCGTGTTTATAACGGCAAGGCTATTGTCAATTCGGTAAACGGCGAAGCAGGTTCAATGGAGAAGATTCTCCCTATCGTAAAAAAATACGGCGCTGCTGTTGTAGGACTTACACTTGACGAGGACGGAATCCCCAAAACTGCGGAAAAGCGTTTTGAAATTGCCGAGCGTATTATGAATAAGGCTATGGAAGCAGGAATTCCGAAAGAGGATATCTTCATCGACTGCTTAACGCTGACAGCTTCGGCTGAACAGGCTAACGTTATGAAAACAGTCGAAGCGCTGCATAGGGTAAAAACAGAACTCGGACTGAAAACCGTTCTCGGCGTTTCAAATATTTCGTTCGGTCTGCCGAATCGTGAACTTATCAACTGCAACTTCCTGCAGATGTGTCTTACAAACGGACTTGACCTGCCGATAATGAACCCGAATGTCGCATCAATGACAGGCGCAGTCCGTGCATATCGTCTGCTTACAGCGATAGACGTCAATTCGGTAGATTTTATTGCTGCGTATGCAGGAGAAAAAACTCCGCCGAGCCCTATCCCGAAAGCAGCAGGCGGCGAGCCGCATGACCTTATGTACTGCGTGAAAAACGGACTTAAAGCCGAGGGTGCAAAGCTTACAGAAGAATTGCTCAAAACAACCGATTCAATGGAGATAGTCGATAATATCCTTATCCCTGCGCTCGATAAAATAGGTGAGGATTTTGAAAAGGGAGTGATCTTCCTTCCGCAGCTTATAATGTCCGCAGGCGTTGCGCAGAGCGCATTTGAAGTGATAAGAAATCACATGATAATGAATAATTCTGCACCTGTCGTAAAGGGCAAAGTCGTGCTTGCAACAGTTAAGGGCGATATTCACGATATCGGAAAGAATATAGTCAAGGTGCTGCTTGAAAATTACGGCTATGAGGTAATAGACCTTGGCAGAGATGTCGATTATCAAGCAGTCGTTGATGCAGCAATAGAGAATAAAGTGCAGCTTGTCGGACTTTCCGCACTTATGACAACAACGCTCTGTTCAATGGAGAATACAGTAAAGCTTCTTCGTGAGCAGTATCCCGAGTGTAAAGTCGTTGTCGGCGGTGCAGTACTTACGCAGGAGTATGCCGACAGTATCGGCGCAGACTTCTATGCAAAGGATGCAAAGGAAACCGTAGATGTTGCAAAATCTATCTACGGATAACGTAAATAAT
>JBJEQL010000100.1:0-4271 GCA_051881735.1 Oscillospiraceae bacterium | reverse complement strand
TCGTACTTATGTATGAGGAGATATGGACGGAGAAAAACATTGATATCGACATTGATGATGACGGAAAACACGTTTCTTTCCTCGGCAGCGAAGAGCTGCTTTTTCAGGCATGGCAGAACCTTGTCGGAAATGCGCTGAAATTCACGGAAAACGGCGGCATTGTGCGCATTATCCTGCGTGAAACGGATGACGGTATAACCGTTTGCATAAAGGACAACGGAATAGGCATTTCCGTGGAAAACCAGAACCGCATTTTTGAGAAATTCTATCAGGCGGATTCTTCCCACGCTTCAAAAGGCAACGGACTTGGACTTGCAATAACACGGAAGATAATCGAACTGCACTCGGGAAGTATCGATGTCAAAAGCGAGCCGGGGCAAGGCTCGGAATTTACGGTCACTATTCCGAAACAAGATTGATTCTATAAAAAACGCACGGTTTAGACAAACAACGTCCGAACCGTGCGTTTGTATTTCTTAAAGAACTTTGGAAAGAAACTCACGCAGACGAGGATTCTGCGGATTTTCAAAGAATTCCTTTGGTGTGTTCTGCTCCATGATAACGCCGTCCGCCATGAACATTACACGCGAAGCAACTTCTCTTGCAAAGCCCATTTCGTGCGTTACAACGACCATTGTCATTCCGTCATCGGCAAGCTGCTTCATAAGTTCAAGCACCTCGCCTACCATTTCGGGATCGAGCGCAGAAGTCGGCTCGTCAAAGAGCATAACATCGGGATTCATTGCAAGCGAACGTGCAATTGCGATACGCTGCTTCTGACCGCCCGAAAGCATCGCAGGATAGGAATCCGCTTTATCGGGAAGTCCTACTCTTTCAAGCAGGTCCAAAGCTTTTTTATCGGCTTCGTCCTGTGTCATAAGTCCAAGCTTTACCGGAGCAAGAGTTATATTTTTCTTTATCGTAAGATGCGGAAAAAGGTTGAAATGCTGAAAAACCATTCCCATTTTGCGGCGCATAAGGTTAAGCTCTTTATCGCTCGCATGGGTTATGTCGTTGCCCTCGAAAAGGATAGTTCCATCTGTGGGGATCTCCATAAGGTTCAGACAGCGCAGGAAAGTAGATTTACCAGAACCTGAAGGGCCGATAACAACAACTTTCTCGCCCTTGTTGATATGCTCGTCAATTCCTTTGAGAACCTCATTATCGCCGAAGGTCTTTTTTAATCCTTTAACGTCTATCACTCTGTCTGAGCCTCCTTTCAAGCTTTGTAACGAAGTGCGTAAGCACAACTACCATTACAAGGTAGATGATCGCAACGGAAATAAGCGGCATAAATGCGGAGTAGGTCTGCGAACGGATTATATCGCCGCCCTTCGTAAGATCCTGAACTGCTATATAACCCGAAACCGAAGTTTCCTTCAGCAGGACTATACATTCGTTTGCAAGCGCCGGAAGAACGTTCTTAAACGCCTGCGGAAGTATTATCGAGGTCATTGTCTGGCGATAGTTAAGTCCGAGGCTGCGTCCTGCTTCAAACTGTCCGTCATCAATGGATGCAATACCCGAACGGACGATCTCTGCAACATAAGCTCCCGAATTGATACCGAATGCAATAATTGCGACAAATATCTTTGAAATAGGAACACTTGCGAAAATAACAAAGTAGATTATAAGCAGCTGAACAACGACCGGCGTTCCACGGATAACGGTAAGATAAACCTTACAAATTAAATTCGGAATGACCATTTTACCTGTCTTATCATGTGTAAAACGGATTATTGCGATAACAAAGCCCAGCACCATTCCCATCAGAACGGCGAAAAACGTTATCAAAAGCGTTGTTCCAAGTCCGTTTACAAGGTAATGCCAGCGGTCTTGCTCAATAAAATTCTGCTTAAAGCTTTCGACAAATCCCAAATCAACACTTCCTTTTTAAAAATCGCCGCACAAAAAGCAGTTTAAGTGCGGCGATGCAATTTTTTAATTACTTCTTTCTTACGATAATAACCTGATTGGTTTCGGTATATGGATCGGAGAAGAGAACGTTCTTCATTCTGTCCTCTGTAACGGTCATGCCTGCGCAGCCAACGTCAGCCTTACCTGACTGAACTGCTGCAATGATAGAATCGAATGCCATGTCGTCGATCTTGAGCTCATAGCCAAGCTTATCGCAGATAGCTGTCATAATGTCAACGTCAAAGCCGACAATAGCGTCGTTTTCCTTATACTCATACGGTGGGAATTCAGCGTTGGTAGCCATAACGAGTGTACCGTTGCTGCGGTCAACGCCCTCAGGGGAAACATAAGGGAGAGTACCTGATGTATCGCCGCTGTAATTGTTGCGGATATTCTGGAGTGTGCCGTCAGCTTCAAGCTCTGCAAGCGCACCGTTGATCTTCTCCTGAAGCTCGGTATTGTCAAGCTTGATAGCGATAGCGTATTCTTCCTTTGCAAACGGTTCGTCAAGAATTTCGATATCATCATTCTTGGAAACGAAAACAGCTGCAGGCTCGCTGTCGATGATAACTGCGTCAACCTTGCCCTGCTTAAGAGCCTGAACAGCGTCAGCGCCCTTTGCAAACTTCTCAACTGTTGCGCCCTCAATGCCGTCGGCAAATGTATCGCCGGTTGTACCAAGCTGAGTGCCGATTGTCTTTCCTGTGAGGTCGTCAATGGAATGAACGGTATTTGCCGGAACACCGCAGCCTGTGAGCATTACTGCTGCCATAGCAACAGCTGCTGCCATAGATAATAACTTTTTCATAAAACCAACCTTCCTTTGATCATAAAAATCTAAACTTAATTATAACACACTCCGATTCACTAATCAACAGTTTCGATAAATTTTAATATTTAAAGCAAAATTATGCCGTAAATTATGAGGTATTATTGACTTAACAGGACATTTATGCTAAAATGCAGATAAGCAAGTTCGTTAAAAAAAATTATAAAGCGAGAAAAAACTATGGATATGAAAAAAATTGCCGCAGTCATGGATACTGCAATAAAATCGGGAGAAGAAGTCGGCGCTGCTGCTGTGATCGTCAAGGACGGAAAACCTGTTGGAAGCTACGCTTGCGGATATGCCGACCTTGAAGCCGGAAAGCCGATGAGAACAGACACGATATGCCGTATGTTCTCCTGTTCAAAAATCGTCACCGCCGTTGCCGCAATGATATGCCTTGAACGTGGAATTATTGCAATGGAGGACGATATCTGCCGTTTTATTTCCGAATTTGAGCATTCGGAATATTGGTTGGACGGAAAAACCGTTCCTTGCAGCCGCAGAATAAAGATTGCAGATCTGCTGAATATGACATCCGGCATCGCTTATCCTTGTGATGAAAAAGGTGCGGAGAAGATAAACACCGTTTGGTATGAGCTTGAAATGAGCTACCGTAATGGAAATATGATGACAACAGCTGAATTTGCCAAAAGAGCTGCCGCTTGTCCACTGCTTTTTGATGTCGGAGAAAACTGGATGTATGGTTCAAGCGCTGACGTCATGGGTGCAGTTATCGAGGCAGCTTCGGGAACAGAATTCCGCACGTTTGTCAAGAAAAACATTCTTGAACCTCTCGGAATGGATGATACAGACTACTTTGTTCCTGCCGAAAAGCGTGACAGACTTGCGCAGATATACGAATGTGCAGGCGAAGAACCTAAGCCTTTTACCGGCGTAAATCTTGCTATTTTCGACTTTGACGAAAAGCCGAACTTCCAGTCGGGCGGCGCAGGACTTTTCTCAACTGCTGATGATTATGCAAAGCTTGGATCGGCGCTTTCCACTGACGGCGGCGGTATCATAAGCCGAAAGGCAGCCGATTTTCTGTCGGTTAATTCGCTTACTCCCAATCAGCGCAAGACTTTCTTGTGGGATTCGTGCAAAGGCTGCGGATATGCAAACTATATGCGTATCGTTGAAAACCGCAATAACGCAGGTATGCTCGTTTCGGACGGTTCATTCTGCTGGGACGGCTGGACGGGAACATATCTTATGATGGATCCGAAGGAGAAGATGTCTATAACACTTACAATGCAAAGAGCCGGAGCAGGAACGACAAGACTTGCGAAAGCGATCATAAATGCGGCGGAAGCCTCTTTATAATGCGTAATTCGTAATGCGTAATGCGTAATTAGTGCATAGCTATAATCTATCGTTAAAGCCTAAGTAACTTCTTAATCATAATAATTACGGCGCAACTCACTTGATAAATGTGAGTTGCGCCGCTTTTATATAATCCAAAAAATATTACAGCCAATAATAATTACGCATTACGCATTACGAATTACGCATTAAATCAAGCCTT
>JBJEQL010000099.1:0-4274 GCA_051881735.1 Oscillospiraceae bacterium | reverse complement strand
AAATACTCCTTATACAAAAATCAGGTTTTATTATACCATATTTTTAAAATTGACGCAAGAATTTTTCGGAATTTTTCTATCGGTAACTGCCCTCTTTTTTCATATTATAAAAGCACAGCCGAACTGATCTCCACTTTTATTATAGCATCAAAGTATCCGCCAAAAGTGTTTTTTATTATACCATAATGTACATCAGGCATGAACTGCACGAAAAGGCCGCAATGCAAATATAAAGCATATTCTTCTCAATTTTGCTGCCGTAACGCATGAACCGCTTTGCAATAAGTACAGCAAACGGGATAATCAAAAATGTGCTGTATCTGAAATCCATGCTGCATCCGTGGGGATATCTCAGATTGAAAATAATTACCGAAACGAGAAATAAAATGCATACAGCGGACAAAGCTACTGTCGGCTTATCCTCATTACACCGCTTTAACGCCGATACAACGGCAATTGCAGCCAGCACCGACAGTACTATTGCCGATATATACAGAATAATGGGAATAACTGACGGCACCTTGAAAGTAAACTCACCGAATAATGATGACTTAATGCTGTAAACCAAAAGATTGTGATCTTCCCATACATTAGCATACGGCGAAGAAAGCAGATTCCCAAAATCGGGCAAAACAAAACGCTGAAATAATGACCTGTCACCAACATAAAGATCGCTCTCTTTGCCGATTTCCAATATATATCCGAGCTTTTGACCGAACAGCTTATAGTTCCTTACATTATACCAAAGTCCGAGCGGCAGACTTATTATACCGAATACTGCCAATCTCATAATAACAGGCAATGCTTTTTTCTCTTTGAAAAACCGCACAAGCTTTACCGCAAAAACGACAGCCGTGAATAATGCAGGAACTGCGACGGATATTTTCGTCATTACGCCGAAACCATACACCAAAGAAAGAATGAGCGTGTTCTTCCAATCGGGAGAATCATACCACCTGAACGTAAACAACAATGCCAGCACCATAAAGAATGTACAAAGCATATCAGGCGTTATTCTTATGCCAAGGAAAAAGCTCGGGTGAAAAGCAGTTATCACCATTGCGGCAAGCTTTTCTGTATCTTTAAGTCTGAACGTATCGCATAACGCACCTGCAACAATAAGCACCATGCAGGAAGCTGAACAGGATACGGTTTTTGCGGCATCTACCAGATAGAACACATCATCGCAGGACACGATCATGTTTTTCAGCTTTGAAACAACGCTGCTCACGATATAGAAAAACGGCTGCTGATAAAACTGAATGTCATTGCTCTGTGGCAGCGAATTGTTCTCTATAAGTCCAAGGATATACCCTGCGTGTCCGTGTGACTCTGTGCTTATCTCCCACAGATCGTGAGATCTTACATCGCATGGGGTATAGAGCATATAACCGATACGCATAACAAAACCTGCGAATATGACCGCTTTTATTGCATTATCGACAGTAAGCTCTTTTTTTATACCGCATACGGCAATATAAGCCGCCGTCATAACAACAAGTGCTGCCATTCCGATTTTTATAATATCAACATTGATGATTTCCTTGAAAATGCTCCATAAAGTATATACCGCAATAACTGCCAAAGTGACAAGAATGCATTGAATATACTGTTTTTCCAATAACTTTTTCATATATCCCCCATTATCACTCAAACGTCCATGTCGGCAGCCATTCAAGCCACAGCTTAACATAGCTTCTGTCGGTTTCAAAGCCCGAGATCACAGGGTAGAACATTATAAACAGCACAATTGATGAGCATAGTAATATAAGTCCTGATCTTCTCGGTTTTTTTAGATTCATAACGCTGTTGCAGAGTATAAGCACGATGATCATTATACAGCCGAAATACTGATAGATAAACACCGTGCGGTGGATAAACAGCCACGGCATGAGCATGGAAAGATATGCAATAACGAGGAATCTCGCTTTTTGGCATCCCTTGCATCTCCAGAGCCAGATATTATGCAGAAATGCTGCAAGTCCGCATATAAGAATAATCGGATTTCCAAATGTTGCAACGGAGCTTATGCCCTCTCTTTCTCCGGGTATCACCGTTATAGCGTCAAGAAGCGATCTTCTGTCGATAAGCCATTCATACCATTCGGATTCATACGGATGGTCCGCTTTCACTCCGGAGTGATAATTCAGCATACTTACCGAATTTGAAATTGCGTGTTCAATGAAGTTTTTATCGGTATAGACCTCGCTGAACTGAATATATGACAAGCTATAAACCGCAGCAGGTAATAAAATAAACGATACAACGCACACCCCGAACAGCTTCAGCAGATACGGTATATTCTTTTTAAAGCCGCCGTTATTTACGCAGCGTTCGCCTATTGCGATAAAAAAAAGTATCGCAATTCCGACTGCAGCATAAACTCCCGTCCATTTTGTCGCAACTGCAAGAGCAGTCGAAATTCCGCAAAGCATCAGCCACAAGCATTGCTTTTTAAATGTTCCGCCCGATTTAACTTCCTCTGTAAAACAGTACATAAAGAAGAACATCATCAGTATGAACAGCGCAATGATAATATCCAAAGTTGCAATTCTCGAAAGCGTCAAATGCATGAACTCCGTGCAGAACAACGCTGCTCCGAGGAATGCAATATCCGACCTGCGTGACAGCTTCCATGCGAAAAGATACATTATCGGAACTATGAGCACTCCGCACAGCGCACATACAAATCTCCAGCCGAATGGTGTCATTCCAAAAGCTTTTATTCCGAGCGAGATAAGCGTTTTTCCGAGCGGCGGATGCGTGTTCTCGTATATCGGGAGGTCATTGATGAACTCATACGCCGTTCTTGCGTGATAAACCTCATCAAACATCGATCTGTAATAATATGTAGTGTATTTCGGGTACATATCCTGCTCATCAAACAATTCGGGATATTTCGAAGCGTTAACAGGTGTCAGGACATTGTTTTCCTTATCCACAACAACTATCTCATTAATGAAATACTCTTCCGTTTTGGTGAAAACAATACCAATATATCGGAGTTTCCAGCTCATCTTCACCTCGTTCCAGTCGAATGGCGCTTCAAGAGTTATATCCTGTTCAACAGGTATCCATTCACGCTCAACCTCGTTGAATGTTGACAAAGCTATTTCTGCTTTGCTTTTGTATCCGAGAAAGATCTCAACTTTTGATATATCAACATATTCGCCGAGGTCGATCACTATTTCCTTTTCTCCATTCTGCGAAAACTTCGCATAGGTCTGCGGTGCTTCAAAATTTCCAAGATGAAAAAACACAATGACGGAATAAGCTGCTGTCAGAATGATGATATGCAGGATATTTTTACGTCCAAAGCTTTCCTGTACAAGCGGTTCATGTGTTTCTTCACTTGCTTTGCCGACAACGACAGTTTCCATGCCTTTATTCACACGGATAAGTTTTATTATAAACAAAACGCAGGCTGTTACCGCAAGTACAATGCCAACAACAGTAAATATCGGAAACTTTTCCGCTGAGAAAAGCTCTGTTATGCTGTGCGAAAGGCATTTTCTGTCAAACAATGCAAAATACACGCCTGCAGTAAGCAGAATATACTCGCTCAGGAATATCTGCAAAGAAATATCCCTATGCTTATTTTTGAAAAAGAACGCAAAAGCCATTATTGCTGCCGTACAGGCAAAAACAGCCGCAATATATGATATATTTCCGCATACAATGCTTATGACCGGCAGAGGGTTGAACATATAAAGCACCGCTGCCGTTTTTCTGTTATCAGCACCGCATATCTTTCCGCAGACGAACGCCACCGCTGCAAGCATAGCTATATCAGCGACAAAGGCGACATAATTCATAAGTGAACGCTCCTCAAGCATAAAAAGCGGACACGCCCTCATAAGCAGGAAAAACGCAGCCGTTTCCAAAAGCGAATAGCCTTTAAACGACGAACTATTATGTTTTTTCCATAAGATAAAGAAAAATATTAAACAGGCAAGACCAATATATATATATAACGAAAGCAAAATGACTCCTCTTTTCCAAAATAATATACCTTGTTAATAAGTATATCACATTTACAAAACAATTACAATATACGAAATTGCACAAATCAAGGTATATACGTCCCAAAATATGGTTAATGTTTATTCAAAATAGCGTTGACAAATCTAACCGATTCAACTATAATTTTATCAGAAACATTTCGTGAGGTATAAAAGCTATGATACCTGTATTATATATTGTGATCCCCTGCTATAATGAGGAAGAAGTCCTGCCGGTAACGTCAGGTATGTTTCTTGAAGAGCTTGAAACGC
>JBJEQL010000098.1:2916-4299 GCA_051881735.1 Oscillospiraceae bacterium | reverse complement strand
CGGACAAATCGCAGGCAAGCTCACCGGAATTGACATCTATTATTCGCCCTATTCCGTTCAGAGCGAAAAGCTTGCGGATATAATCGTAAACAATCTGAAAAACATCTACCCTACTCCGTCAAAGGTCAATACACTCCCGACGACATCGCTCGGAGAGGTAACACAGACAAAGGCAGTTGCGGTGCTCTGTGAGCTTGGCTATCACGACAACCCCGAGGACGCAGAATGGATAAAATCCAACACGGATGCGATAGCACGAAATCTTGTTCAGGCGCTCTGCGATTACTTCGGCATACCGTTCGTTGAAGCTGTGCCTGCACGAACGGGAACTGTTACTACCGACGGTTCTAATCTAAACATACGCAGTTTACCGAACACGAACGCAAGAGTTGTCGGCGTTATACCCAACCGTGCCGAGGTTGCCGTTCTCGGACAGACAGGAAACTGGTATATTGTGAATTACGGTGGGATCACGGGCTACTCCGCTGCAGACTATATTACGGTATGATATTGTAAACTTGTGAAAAATGCTTGACTTTTATGTCAAAAACGTGATATAATATTTGTGCAAAAAGGTAGCTTCGGGTGTCTTTTATTCTAAACATCATTAGAATTTGAGTGTTTAGTTTTATCCTTAACCGAAGGAGTGGTAAAAATGTCAAGAATCAAAGTTGCCGTACTTTTCGGCGGAGTTTCAAACGAACATGATATTTCGCTGATCTCTGCGACTAACATTATCAATGCAATTCCTGCCGATAAATATGAGGTCATTCCTATCGGCATTACTAAAAAAGGCCGCTGGCTTTTCTATCCCGGAGATGTGAACATGATCTCCTCGGGAAGCTGGGAATCCAACCCCGACTGCGTTCCTGCGGTAATCCTCCCCGACCCGATGTACAAGGGCATTGTCAAGATCACCGACGGTACATATTCGATAACAAAAATAGACGTTGTTCTCCCTGCGCTGCACGGTCAGCATGGTGAGGACGGCTGCATTCAGGGCTTGCTTGAGCTTTCGGGCATTCCTTATGTCGGCTGCAAGGTTTGCGCTTCGGCTGACTGCATGGATAAATCCGTTACGCACACTATACTTGAATCCGCCGGCATAAACATGGCACGTCATTCCGTAGTTTATCAGTCCGATCTCGGCAGACTTGATGAGATATGTGAGAACATTGTAAACGAACTTGATTTTCCGCTTTTCGTTAAACCGTGCAACAGCGGTTCATCGGTCGGCGTTAACAAGGCAAGCTCGTTTGAACAGCTCAAAGAAGCTATCAAGCTTGCATTTTCGCATGACAAAAAGGTCATCGTTGAGGAATTCATCGAGGGACGTGAGCTTGAATGTGCTGTTTTCGGAACAGATAAGCCTTTTGCGTCAAG
>JBJEQL010000098.1:0-2816 GCA_051881735.1 Oscillospiraceae bacterium | reverse complement strand
ACGCCGATAAGTATGTATCCGAAGCTTATGGAAAATATGGGAATTTCCCAGTCCGAACTGCTTGACAGACTTATCGAATCTGCTATGGATACATAAGCAGATTCCCGAAAAAATCCATAAATAGAAAGTTACATTTTATGAATAATTCAGCGATCGGAGTTTTCGATTCGGGAATGGGCGGACTTACCTGCGTTAAGGAGCTTCACAGCCTTATGCCTGACGAAAACATAATATACTTCGGTGACACGGCTCGCATACCTTACGGAACACGAAGCCGTGAAACCATTTTGAAATATGCTGCGCAGGATATTGCGCTTATGAAAAAGCATGACGTTAAGATGATAATTGCCGCCTGCGGAACGGTTTCCTCGGTTGTCGGCATGGAGAAAAAGGACGCAGACGGGATCCCGTTCACGGGTGTTCTTCTTCCGACAGTTCAGGCCGCCTGCGCTAAGACGAGAAACGGAAAAGTCGGAGTTATCGGCACTTCGGCAACGATAAAATCGGGCTCTTTCGCAAAAGCTATCCGCACGATCAAACCGAATATCTCGGTTGTCGGAGCAGCTTGTCCGATGTTCGTTCCGCTGGTTGAAAACGGCTTTTCGGACAGGGATAACAAGGTTGCGCAGCTTGTTGCCGCACAATATCTTGAACCGCTTAAACGCGAGGGCGTTGACACGCTTATCCTCGGCTGCACTCACTACCCTATTCTGCACGATGTTATCGCAGACTGCATGGGCTCGGGCGTTGAGCTTATCTCCACGGGAAGCGAAGCTGCGAAGTTTGCCTGCGCTTATCTGACACGGCATGATATGCTTGCAGAGCGTGAAAACGGCGGTGAGATATCTTTCTACTCATCGGACAGCACAGAAATGTTCAGGGAAAATGCCGAGAGCTTTCTCGGAGAAAAAATCAAGGGAAATGTTACCAAGGTTGAAATGGAAGAACTCACTTCCCTTGCGTAAATTTGAGGTCGTATATGAAAAAGGACGTTGTAATAACGCTGAAAGGCGTTCAGCAGATAGACAAAGAGCGCAATGAAACTGAGCTTATAACCGGCGCTGTTTTTTCCAGCGTCAAGGGCGGCGGTTTCAAGATCGCTTATGATGAAACTGAGGCGACCGGTTTTGAGGGCGCACGGACGGAGATAACCGCATTCGGCAATGAAACGGCATCGATAGTCCGCAGCGGTGATTCCGGAACAAACCTTATCATCGAAAAAGACAAAAAGCACCATTGTCATTACGGAACTCCCTACGGAGATATGACGATAGGTATCTACACACATTCCATTGTGAACAATCTCAGCAACGACGGCGGCGATCTTTATCTGAAATACACGGTTGATATCAATTCAAGCTATGTTTCGGATAATGAAGTATACGTCAGCATTATGAATTGATGCGTAATTGTTGCAATACCAACATTTGTCGGGAAAACCGCGAAGCGGATAAAAAGTTTCGTCCACCTTTTCAAAGGTGGTGGGTGTCCAGAGGGCAAAGCCCTTGGTCGCTCTCCTCAGAGAGCGAAATTCCCTAAACTTTAGCTTAAAGCACATCAACAATAAAATTAAAAACTAACAAATAAAAAAGCGCAATTCACATCAAAAAAGGTAAAACAAAAATGAGAAATCTTTTTGTCAAACCTAAAAAATGTGAATTGCGCTTCATTCTTTTTTCTTACAGTAAATTCTCTTCTAAAGGCAACTATGCGAATGGAGTGAGTATAGTTGCCTTTAGACGCAATATGTAAAGCCGTTGCACGAGAAAACAGCAATTGTGTTTTCCCGTGCATAGCCGTTCAAATTACGTTGTGACCTACATATACTCACTTTGTTCGTATATGTAGGTCACAAGGAAATTTTTCTTTAGTAAACAAGAATAAGCGCAATTCAATTTGTAGGTTCAACGGCTTTCAATATTCATTTTCCGTTTTCCTTATTGTGATTGAATTGCGCTTTTTTATTCGTTATTTTTTCATTCTATTGCTGCAAGCTTTATACCATAGTTTAAGGAGTTTCGCGCTCTGCGGAGCGCGACAAGGGACGCTGTCCCCTTGACCCCTGCAAGCCTTTGAAAAGGCTTGACCTAAACTTTAGTCCGCTTCGCGGTTTTAACTACAAATGTCGGCTTTGCAAGAATTACGCATTACATATTTGCAACGTGTCCGTCTTCAAGGAACACAGTTCGTGTGCCGTATGACGCACATTCGGATGAATGTGTTACCTGCAGGATAGTGATGCCCTTTTCCTTGTTTATCTTCGAAAAAAGCTGCATTATTTCCGCAGTCATGTGCGTGTCGAGGTTACCGGTCGGCTCATCGGCAAGGAGCAATTCCGGTTCTCCCATTATCGCTCTTGCGATAGCGACTCTCTGCTGCTGACCGCCCGAAAGCTGCGAGGGCATTGCCTTGCGCTTATCGGAAAGTCCCGTCAGTTCAAGTATCTCGTCAAGGCGGTCTTTAAGCTCTCCGCGCTTTTTGCCGCGCACGTTAAGAGGCAGCATTATATTATCGGCTACCGAAAGATTCTGCACAAGGTTATAGAACTGAAAAATAAATCCTATCTTCTCCAGACGCAGCTTTGAAAGCTGTTTTTCTTTCATAACGGATATATCCTCGCCGCACAGTTCGATTTTGCCGTCAAAATCTCTGTCAAGACCGCCGATAAGATACAGCATGGTGGATTTTCCGCTGCCCGACGCTCCCATAAGGGATACGAACTCTCCCTTTTCAACAGAAAAGCTTAGGTTATCCAAAACGTGAGCAGCTGCGGCACCCTTGCCGAACTGTTTCGATACATTTTTTACATCTATGAT
>JBJEQL010000097.1:0-4315 GCA_051881735.1 Oscillospiraceae bacterium | reverse complement strand
GTCCTGCGATCTGACCTGCGTCCTTTGTAGCCTGACGCTGTGCGTCTGTGAAGTATGCAGGAACGGTGATAACAGCTTCTGTTACAGTTTCGCCGATATAAGCCTCTGCATCAGCCTTGAGCTTCTGAAGGATCATAGCGGAGATCTGCTGAGGAGTGAATTCGCTGTCATCGATCTTTACCTTATAGTCTGAGCCCATGTGACGCTTGATAGAGGAAATAGTTCTGTCAGCGTTTGTAACAGCCTGACGCTTTGCAACCTGACCAACAAGACGTTCACCTGTCTTTGTGAAGCCTACAACGGAAGGAGTTGTTCTTGCGCCCTCTGTGTTTGCGATAACGACTGCGTTGCCGCCTTCCATAACTGCTACGCAGGAGTTTGTTGTACCTAAGTCAATACCGATAATCTTTGACATAATGATCTTCCTTTCTTATATAACAAAAAACTATTTTGATTGTAATTTTACGGATTTGCAACAACGACCATCGCACAGCGGATGACCTTGTCGCCGAGCTTGTAGCCCTTCTGGAAAACCTGACAAACTGTATTCTCGCCGAAGTTTTCATCCTCGACCTGATTTACCGCATGGTGTACATTCGGGTCGAACGGTTCGCCGAGCGCTTCGATCTCGGTAACGCCGAGCTTATCAAGAATACTTGTATACTGCTTGAATATCATCTCAACGCCCTTTTTGTAGTTTTCATCGGAACACTCTGCGTTCATCGCGCGCTCGAAATTGTCGATGACCGAAAGTATCTCGGTGATGACCTTAGCCTGTGCGTCTGCGACTGCATTCAAGCGGTCGTTCACGGAACGCTTGCGGAAATTGTCATACTCTGCAACAACTCTGAGGTATTTGTCCTTTTCATCGCTGATCTGTTTTTCAAGCTCTGCAATGCGCTGCTGCTCGGGTGAAGCCTCTTCCTCTTTCTCCTCTTCGGGAGCTTCGGAAGCCTGAGCAGTATCCTCGGAAACTTCCTCGGTCTGTTCGTTTTCGAGTTCCTCGTTATTTTTATTTGTATCCATTTGGGGCAGGACTCCTTTCTTTATTCAGGCGATTTGTCTGAACCCGGAAGAAGCATTTCCTCCGTCCTGCTATCCGCAGGCGATTCATCATCGGAGATCATTTCCGTAATTCTTTCGGTAAGATACTCGACATACGGAATGATCTTTGCGTAATTAATTCTCATCGGTCCTATTATGCCAAGAGAACCTGCGGTCTTATCGCCTTTCTTTATCTTTGAAACAATCATGCTGGAGTTTTCGATAACGAAACCCCCATCCTCGCCGAACATGACCTGCAGGTCGCCGAAGCTGTCGTCAAGCATTTTCACAACCTCGTTTTTATGTTCAAAAAAGTGTGCGATCTGATTGTTGTCAATATCTGTTCTTGCAAGCAGATTTTTCTCTCCCGAAACAACGACATCGTTATCACGGAAACATTCTGCAAGCTCGCTCACGCCTTTAAGGAGCGGTGTAAGCGTGACCATGTATGTTCCCATTGCCGCAGCGAGTTCTTTCAAAGTATCATCGGAAAGCTCGTCAATGGTAACACCCTCAAGGTTTTCCGCCATAAAGCTTGTAAAGAAATCAAGCTGTTCATTTGTAAGGTCAAATTCCAGTCGGCATACCTTATTCTTAATATCTCCCGATGAAGTTATCATCAGCAGGACATACATTCTTTTGCCTGTCGGGATGACCTCGACTTTTGTGATAACGGAAAACTTCGGTGCAACGTTTTTTGCGACCGCCGCACAGTTTGTAAGCTGTGCAAGTGCGGTAGAGGCTTTTTCAATAAGCACATCAGCCGTCGGGATCTCAACATCGAGGATATCGTCAAGCATTTTTTTATCCTCGTCGGAAAGACTCTGTTCCGGCATAAGCTGTTCGATATAAAGCCGGTATCCCTTATATGTCGGGATACGCCCTGCGGAGGTGTGCGGCTGTTCAAGGTAGCCAAGCTCCTCCAGAAGCGCCATATCGTTTCGTATCGTCGCAGGCGAAACTCTGATATCGGGCAGAGAGGCGATCGTCTTTGAGCTGACGGGCTCGCCGGTTGTAATATATTCATCGACAACGGCGGCAAGTATTCTGCGCCTTCGCTCATCCTGCAAAACGATCACTCCTTTAGCACTTGTATTAGCACTCTGTTAGCACTCTTTCTTCCTGAGTGCTAATTATATTATACACCCCTTAGAGATTTTGTCAAGGGGTTTTTGGAATTTTCTTTTATTTTTCACATTAACCGCCGTGATACCGCTTGTTTTTAGGCATTTTCACTTAAAGCAGCACTGTTTACTCTCAAAATCCTATGGTTATATAGGAATTTAAAAAGGTAATTCACATTTATAATATTGAATTAAAAGCTTATCCGTGGTAAAATAATATCGTATATAAAAAACAAAATCGCATAAAGAAATTTATGAAAAGGAGATTTTTTCACAATGAAGTTTTTAAAGAAAAACACACTCGGAATAGTAATATGCGCCGCAATAGCCGCAATATCCACATTTCTTGCCGGACTTTCTATCGGCAGCTTCTCACTTGAAGTAATAGGGGCGCCTGTTTTTGCTATTATTATAGGTATGGTGATCACCCTTATTTTTCCGTCATTCGCCGTATCCGAACGCACCAAGGACGGAATAAAATTCACCTCAAAAAAGATACTTCAATGGGCAGTCATTATCCTCGGCTTCTCGCTCAACCTCGGCACTATCGCAAATGTCGGCAGCAAGAGCCTTCCCGTTATCATTTCAACTATCGCAATATCGCTTATCACCGCCTTTGTGATGATGAAAGCAATGAAGCTTGACCCGAAGGTATCAACGCTTATCGGTGTAGGCTCGTCTATATGCGGCGGTTCTGCGATCGCAGCAACTGCGCCCGTAATTGACGCCGATGATGAAGAAGTTGCACAGTCAATTTCCGTTATATTCCTTTTCAACGTCCTTGCCGCACTCATTTTCCCTACTCTCGGTCATGCGCTTGGGCTTGGTTCTGAAGGCTTTGCTATCTTCGCAGGAACAGCTGTTAACGACACTTCTTCGGTCACAGCCTGCGCTTCAACAGGCGAGAGCATCTACGGCACAGAGGGTATCCTCTCCGCTGCTGTAACGGTAAAGCTTACACGAACCCTTGCAATCATCCCGATAACCCTCGTTCTTGCTCTTATCCGCACTAAAAAAGCAAAAGCAAGCGGCACAGAAGCAGGAAGCTTCTCGTTTGCGAAGATCTTCCCTTGGTTCATACTCTACTTTATTGCAGCTTCAATAATCACGACCGTTGTCGGTCTTATTCCCGAAAGTGGCTTCACAGTATTCTACAACGGCAGCTTTGTTTCGTTCATGAAATGGCTTGCAAAATTCTTCATCGCAATGGCAATGTGCGCTATCGGACTTAACACAAACATTGTAAAGCTTATCAAAAACGGCGGTAAGCCTATCCTTATGGGACTTACCTGCTGGGTTGCAATAACACTCGTTTCTCTCGGTGTTCAGCACCTTACGGGAATATATTATACCAATATCTGATCGCAATATTTTTGGAGGTAACAAATGGCTCTTGACGGAATTTTTCTCAGCCGTGTAAAAAGCGAGCTGGATCATCTCATTGGCGGCAGGGTAGACAAAATTGCCCAGCCATCCCGTGAGGAAATAATCATAACAATGCGAACAAGAGGCGGAACGGAAAAGCTCATGCTTTCCGCTTCGGCAAACTCCGCCCGTGTTCATATCACAAAGGAAAGCGTTGAAAATCCGAAAGTACCGCCGATGTTCTGTATGCTGCTGCGCAAGCACTTCGGAAACGGCAAACTGCTTGATATCCGTCAGGACGGACTGGAACGCATACTTTATTTTGATTTTGAGGCTATGAATGAGCTTGGCGATATGGTAAAAGTCACTCTCGCAGCTGAGATAATGGGCAGATGCTCAAACATTATCATTATAAACTCTGACGGAAAGATAATCGACAGCATTAAGCGTGTTGACCTTGAAATGTCGGGTGAACGTCCTGTTCTCCCCGGAATGAACTATACTCTTCCGCCAAAAACGGAACGCCTTGATTTCCGAAACTGCACAAGAGAGCAGCTTGAAGCCGCACTCGAAGCTATGCCCGATGCCGACCTTGCCAAAACGCTCGTCAAGGTCTTTGAGGGCGTTTCGCCGATAGTTGCCCGTGAATGGGTTTTTTACGCCGCAAAGGGCGACCAGATACGCAAAAGCGAGCTTACCTCCGATATCCTCGACAGACTTTGCTTTGCGCTGAAAAAATCCGCAGACGAACTCGAAAACGACTCAAACATCTACACCGTTGT
>JBJEQL010000096.1:0-4316 GCA_051881735.1 Oscillospiraceae bacterium | reverse complement strand
TGGTGGAGATGACGGGAATCGAACCCGTGTCCGAAAACCTATCCACACAACTTTCTACGGGTGTAGTTTGTTTTTAACATTCCCTCACGTTATCGTGAACAAACACACAATAACGTTTGGTAGCCTGCAATACACCGCAAGAACGCAGGCACTTTCCTGCGGCGTTCACCACTAATCGACGCCTTGACCGAAGCCGTGGTACTCAACGGCAAGACGAGCAGCAATTAAGCAGCTGCTAATTCAAAATTATTGTTGTCGTCTAATTTTAAAACGTACGCCGTTTTAAGAGAGTGCGCTCCTCTACCCGCTTATCGTGATTCAAAGTCCCCGTCGAAACCTTTACATCCCCATATAAGGTGTTATCGGTTTTGAGTCTTGACAGCCCTTTCGATATCACGTTTTGCAGCTCTTGCTGCCATATCCTCACGCTTATCGTGAAGTTTTTTACCCTTGCAAAGTCCGACCTGGACCTTGACCCTTGAACCCTTGAAATAGAGCGAAATAGGGATGAGGGTAAGTCCATCCTGCTTGATCTTGCCCATGAGCTGCATGATCTGCTTCTTATGCATAAGCAGCTTGCGGACTCTCATCGGATCTTTGTTGAAAACATTGCCGTGGTCATAAGGCGAAATATGCATTCCGCTGACGAAAAGCTCGCCGTCCTCGATCATACACCAGCTGTCCTTGAGGTTAACACCGCCGCTGCGGATAGATTTAACCTCAGTTCCGACAAGCTCGATGCCGGCTTCAAAGCTTTCGAGGATAAAATATTCATGCCGTGCCTTGCGGTTTTCGGCAATTGTCTTAAAAGCTTCTTTTTCCATACTGACGTTTCCCTTTTCAAAAGCAATGATTTCGTAAGAATTCATTATATCACAAAGGCAGTCGGTTGTCAAGCACTTCAGACTGAAATTTCAGACGGTAAAATATGACGCCACGAATTCTTCCGCAACCTCTGTCAGCGTTGACGGCAAAACCATATAATCCACAAGCATATAAAAGAATTTTTCTGCCATTTCCCTATCCGAAGATATATCTTCTACAGCGGACTCCTCAGCTTCACCGAATAGAGTTGTTCTTACTTTAACGCCATAGGATCTGCTCCCATCGCCTCGGGTGCTTTCGGTAAGACAATAGCACAGTCGATTCCGAGCAAGGTTTATTTCCTTCAAAGTTGTCATAAGGATCCTTCTTTCAAAATGAAAAGCTTATCTATTATATAGATTTTATTATAATTCTGTTCATATTATTTTGCAAGTTTTTTATATCGCATAATCTGACAGCGTATGACTTTTTTCGACGCTTTTATTTATACGAAAAAAGCCAAAAATGACAAGCAGCACCATTTTTCCTTTTTTTAACATTATTTTAAACTAAAACCGTTAAAATATTTATAAATATATTAACATAATATTGTTAAAAATGCACAAGCTATTATTATCACAAAGTAATTTGTCGAATCCAGTTTGTATTTGTATATTATATACAAAACGCTTTATTTATATCTTATATTACGCCAAAAGTCATTGACATTTGTCAATATTTTTGATATACATTTGATATACATCAAAGGAGGTAGATTTTTATGGATGCAAACAAATTCACCAAAAAATCACTTGACGCAATCAATTCAGCACAAAGCACAGCTATCGAATACCAGAATCAGCGTATTGAGCAGGAACATCTTCTTTATGCGCTGACTGAGCAGGAAAACGGTCTTATCCCGCAGCTTTGGAGTTCGATGGGTGTTGACACCGAGGCAATCAAAAATGCACTTTTACAGAAGATCGCCGGATTCCCCAAGGTCACAGGAAGCGGACGTGAAATGAACACAGTCTATGTTTCGACCGATGTTGACGGCACACTTAACCAAGCTGAACAGATCGCTAAGAATATGCACGATGACTATGTTTCTGTCGAGCATATCGTCCTGGCACTTTTCAACACCGCAAACAGCAGTATCAAGGAATTATTCAAAACCTTTGGAATTGAAAAAGACGGATTCCTTACCGCACTCTCCAAGATCAGAGGAAACCAGCGTGTTCAGAGCGACAACCCCGAGGACACTTACGATGTTCTGAAAAAATACGGTCAGGACCTTGTTGAGCTTGCAAAAAGGAACAAACTTGACCCTGTTATCGGAAGAGATTCCGAGATTCGAAACGTTATCCGTATCCTTTCGAGAAAAACCAAGAACAACCCTGTCATCATAGGTGAACCGGGCGTTGGTAAAACTGCTATCGCAGAGGGACTTGCGCAGCGTATCGTGAGAGGAGATGTTCCGACTAATCTGCGTGACAGAACGATATTCTCACTTGATATGGGCAGTCTTATTTCCGGTGCAAAGTTCCGTGGTGAGTTTGAGGAACGTCTTAAAGCTGTTCTTAACGAGGTCAAGAAGTCGGACGGAAAGATAATTCTTTTCATTGATGAGCTTCATACTATTGTCGGCGCAGGCAAGACTGACGGTGCAATGGACGCAGGAAACCTGCTTAAACCGATGCTTGCAAGGGGCGAGCTTCATTGTATCGGCGCAACAACGCTTGACGAATACCGCAAATATATTGAAAAAGACCCTGCACTTGAACGTCGTTTCCAACCGGTAATTGCAGACGAACCTACCGTCGAGGACACTATCTCAATTCTGAGAGGACTTAAAGAGCGTTACGAGGTTTTCCACGGTGTAAAGATTCAGGACTCTGCGCTTATTACCGCCGCAACGCTTTCCAACCGTTATATCACCGACAGATTTCTCCCCGACAAGGCTATCGACCTTGTTGATGAAGCCTGCGCACTGATAAGAACGGAAATGGATTCGATGCCTGCGGAAATGGACGACCTTGCACGAAAGATAATGCAGCAGGAAATTGCCGAAACTGCGCTCAAAAAAGAGGACGACAAGCTCTCCAAAGAGGAACTTGAAAACATCCGCAAGGAGCTTGCCGAAATGCGTGCTGAATTCAATGAGATGAAGGCACGTTGGGAGAATGAAAAGGCAAACATCAAGAACCTCCAGACTCTCCGTGAACAGATTGAAGACGCAAACGGTGAGCTTGCTACCGCACAGCGCAACGGTGACCTTAACAAAGCTGCTGAGCTTACCTACGGCAGGATACCCGAACTGAAAAAACAGTTGGAAGCTGCTGAGGATACTGCTGAAAAGAACAAGGCTGACACGCTGCTTCATGATAAAGTTACCGATGAAGAAATTGCGAGAGTTGTTGCTCGCTGGACGGGCATACCCGTATCAAAGCTTATGGAAGGCGAGCGTGAAAAGCTGCTCAACCTTGAAAACATTCTTCACCGCCGTGTCATCGGTCAGGACGAAGCAGTTAAAAAGGTCAGCGAAGCTATACTCCGTTCGAGAGCAGGAATTCAGGACCCGAACCGTCCGCTCGGTTCGTTCCTTTTCATGGGACCCACCGGCGTCGGCAAGACGGAGCTTGCAAAAACGCTTGCACAATGTCTTTTTGACGATGAGAACAATCTTGTCCGCATAGATATGACCGAATATATGGAGAAATTCAGCGTAAGCCGTCTTATTGGCGCACCTCCGGGTTATGTCGGATATGAAGAGGGCGGTCAGCTCACCGAAGCAGTCCGCAGAAAGCCTTATTCAGTAGTGCTTTTCGATGAAGTTGAAAAGGCTCACCCCGATGTGTTCAACATTCTGCTCCAGATCCTTGACGACGGACGAGTTACCGACTCGCAGGGCAGAACAGTCGATTTCAAGAACACCATTATTATCCTGACTTCTAACCTCGGTTCCGATTTTATCCTTGAAGGGATCATGGAAAACGGCGAGATTTCGGAAGAAGCAAGAGAAAATGTAAATACCCTGCTCAAAGGACATTTCCGTCCCGAGTTCCTCAACCGTCTTGACGAGATCGTGTTCTATAAGCCGCTCACAAAGAAAGAGATATTCCCTATCATCAACCTTATGCTCGGCAGCCTGCAGAACCGCCTGAAAGACAAGCAGATAACACTCGATGTTACAGACGCAGCGAAGAACTACATCTCGGACAACGGCTACGACCCGATATACGGTGCAAGGCCGCTTAAGAGATATATCCAGAGTACGCTTGAAACGATGCTTGCAAAGAAGATCATCGCAGACGAGATTGAACCGTACAGCACGGTAAAGATCGACTGCGTGGACGGAGAGCTTGTTATTAATGCGTAATGCAGAATTATTTTGAGCTGCAAATTCACCATAATTTTCAAAAACGTAGGGGCGGATTCTATATCCGCCCGATTCATAAAGTCATGACCACCACTTCAAGTGGTGGTTTGAGAATAGCCCTATAAGGGCTTAA
>JBJEQL010000095.1:0-4318 GCA_051881735.1 Oscillospiraceae bacterium | reverse complement strand
GACAGCGTAAGCGTTGAAATGTCCGATACAGGCGTTTATCTGCGTTTCAGAGATAATATCTTCTTCGCAGGCGACAGCGATGTACTGCTTGATGAGGGTAAATTTATCCTTGATATAATTTCTGATGGTATTCGTTCTATAAACGAGCTTGTCTATGCCATAAAAGTCAGTGGTCATACCGCAGCAAGCGCAACATCAGATGTAAATGAATGGAATTTGTCCTCAGGACGAGCTAATTCCGTTATCAATTACATGATAAGTCTTGACGCATGCGATTCTGAAAAATTCTCATCGGCAGGCTATGGCAAAAACCGTCCTCTTGAGGATAACTCCACCGAAGAGGGCAGACGTCAGAACCGCCGTGTTGAAATAGTTTTTATCCGAAACGATATGGATTTCACCGATCCGAATGTCCTGAACGAGCTGCTTCAGCTTGAATTCGGCACCAATTTCGTACTTCCGTCCGGTTCAGAGGGTTCGTCAATGGTGGATAATATTGACGCCGATACTGCAGCTGCAGAAACTCCTGCAGCAGATACAGGCAGATCGGATCCCGACAAGAACTACGTTTCAAAGGAAGACGTTATCGCCGAAATGAAGGAGAGCAAGATCCCGACAAACGTTTCCGCTGAATAAAAGCGGAGATTTACAGATAAACGAACAGGTTAGTTTTTAGCCTTTTGGAAAGGAATGATCCGAATATATGGCTGACGTACTGTCACAAAGCCAGATCGACGCCCTTCTGAACAGTTTTTCAGAAGAAGGCACTAAGGCTTTGGACGAGATCGAGGAGCAGTCAAACGAGAAAAAAGTCAAGACCTATGACTTTAAAATGCCGAAAAAGTTCACTAAGGAACAGCTCAAAACTATTGACGGCATTTTTGAAAACTATTCCCGTGTGCTTTCCTCTTACTTAACCGGTTTGCTGCGTGTTTACTGCAAGGTTGAGGTCATTCAGACTGAAGAGCAGCTTTATTATGAATTCAACAACGCTCTTCCGGATTATGTTATGATGTCGATGGTCAATATGGGAATAATGGACGATGATGTGCTTGAAACAAGCTGCATTCTCCAGCTTTCCAATCCTATCAGTTTCACAATGATGGACAGGCTTATGGGCGGCGCAGGTACATATAGCGATCAGTCGAGAGATTTTACCGAGATCGAAGTCGAACTGATGACAACCGTTTTAAAGCGTATGGCGGCTCTTCTGAAAGAACCGTGGGGAAGCTATATTGATGTTAACCCATCTCTTACTTCGGTTGAAACAAATTCAAGAGTCGTTCAGCCGTTCTCTCCTGATGAAGTTGTTATTATTGTAATGCTTGAAGTTGAGATAAAGGATGTAAAGAATACCATTTCGATCTGTATTCCGGCAATGGGTCTTGAATCTATAATGTCCAAATTCGGCGACAAATGGTCAAGAGGTACCAAAAAGCTTGATCCGAAGCGTGAAAATGAGAGAAGAGTTTCTCTTATGGATGCGATCAAGGATTCCGATCTTAAAATCGATGCCGTACTTTGCGAAACTACGCTTGACCTTTATGATGTCCTTACCTTGCAGGAGGGGGATGTTATTCCGCTGAATATTCCGATAGACAGCAATATTACCGTTAAAATCGGAAATAACCTTTGGTTTGACGGCAAGCTTGGCATAAAAAACAACAAAAAAGCCGTTAAAATCGATAATATATATAAAGAATTGAGGTAAGAGTAATAATGAGTGATGAAAAACTTGTTGACGGATTCGGCGAAGTCGAAATGGACGCCATCGGTGAAATAATGAACATCACCATGGGTTCGGCGGCAACTGCCGTTTCCAACCTGCTCTCTGCTAAGGTCTGGATCACCACTCCGACAGTAACCGTCGTAAGCGCAAAGGATCTCTCGTTTCCTGAACTTGAGCCTTCCGTAATGGTTAGAATCAAATATGTACAGGGTGTTTCGGGACAGAATGTTCTCGTTCTTAAACAGAATGACGTTCAGCTCATCCTAAACCAGCTTATGGGACTGCCGCTTGAGGTTACGGATGACTTCCAGTTCGATGAAATGAATATCTCTGCCGTATGCGAAGTAATGAATCAGATGATGGGCGCAGCTGCCACGGCGCTTTCGGAGATCATAGATACGACCGTTGATATTTCCACGCCGGAGGCTATTGTTGAAAACGGTCAGCAGATAATTGCCGATCTTTACGAGGTCAACGGAGAGGACAATGTTGTAAGCATTAAGTTCAACCTTACAATTGACGGTGTTATAAACTCCGAGTTCATTTCCGTCCTCACGATCGATCTTGCCAAGGAAATGGCAGAGAAGATGATGGCAGGATATAGTGCGGCAACAGATGAAGCCGTATCTGCAGCAGCTCCTGCACCGGAACCGACACCGTCCTCTGATTCGTCATCGGGCGGCGGAGCAACTCTCTCTCAGGCAGAGATCGAGGCGCTTCTTAGCGGCGGAGCTTCATCGGCGTCATCTTCACCGACACCTGCACCGCAGCCGACACCTCAGCCGGCACCTGCACCTCAGCAGGCTGCTCCTCAGGGAATGCCGCAGCAAGGAATGCCGCCGCAGGGTATGCCCGGTATGCCGCCTTACGGTTACGATCCGAATATGCAGCAGTATGGAATGTATGGACAGATGCCTCAGGGTCAGCCGATGCCGAATATGTATCCCGGACAGCCTTACGGATATCCTCCGCAGCCGCAGATGAACATTCAGCCCGTTCAGCTTCAGAGCTTTGCAACATATAACAATGCTTCGCTCAATAAAGAGCAGAATGATAATCTTAAACTGCTTATGGGAGTGCCGCTCAATGTAACCGTTGAGATAGGTTCTACAACTAAAAAGGTCAAGGAAATACTTGAGTTTACACAGGGTACGATCATCGAGCTTGAAAGACAAGCCGGCGCACCGGTCGATATCGTGGTAAACGGAAACCTCATTGCAAAAGGCGACGTTGTCGTAATTGATGATAATTTCGCTGTTAGAATCACTGAAATAATTAGATCCAAATTCTTGGATAATTTAGGTAAGGAGTAATATATTATGGATAAGAAGATTATGCTTGTTGACGACGCTGCTTTCATGAGAATGATGATCAAGGACGCCCTCACAAAGAACGGCTATACCAACATCATCGAGGCAGCAGACGGTGAGATCGCCTGCAACACTTATGCAGCTGAACACCCTGACCTTGTTATTATGGATATTACAATGCCTAACAAGACAGGTATCGAAGCTCTTAAGGATATCAAGGCAAGTGATCCTGCAGCAAAGGTAGTAATGTGTTCTGCTATGGGTCAGGAAGCAATGGTTGTTGAAGCTATCAAGCTCGGCGCTCTTGACTTTATCGTTAAGCCGTTCAAGCCGGACAGAATCCTTCAGACAGTTCAGAAAGTTTTAGGTTAATAGGAAAGGTTTGAGTTTGTGCCGGATGTTTTAATGGTTATTTGCTCCCTTCTGGGAGTGATCGGTCTTATCTTTCTCGTTTACTATGGAACAAGATGGCTGAACAAAAAATTCCGAAGCACAGGCTGGAATGGTCTGCAAAACGGAATAAAGATAATCGATTGTATCGGTATCGCACAGGACAAGCAGCTCATGGTCGTTAAGGTCGGCAAAAAGGGTATGCTTCTGGGCGTTGCTCCGAACAGTATAACAAAGCTTTCCGATATCGATGATGATGATATCAGCGATATGCAGCGAGAAACTGCAGAGAATTCTTCAGCGTCTTTTTCGGAAAGCCTTAAAAAAGCTTTGTCAAAGAAAAATATTGTCGCCGGGGAGAACGGGCTTGATCAGGAGGACGGTAAGGAAAATAATGAGAAGAATGATTTCTGAAACCGGCGCAGTTTTCAAAAGAATTGCGCTCCCGATCACTGTATGCATTGCCATGGCGGCAGCTTTTCTGCTGATCACGCCGGTTGACGCTCATGCAGAGGACGGTATCCCTGCCACGACCGAGATTTCGATCGTGACAACGATCCCGAACGTTGAAACTGAAGTTCCGCAGCAGACACAGATGCTTCAGAATCCTGATGATCAGGTTCAGGAGCAGCAGGACGATGAGCTTCCGTATGAAGAGCCGGCAACGGATGATGAAGCTCAGAGTTTACTCGATTTACTTGACATTAATAATTCCAGCACAGTTGACCTCATTCTTCTGATAACGGTTTTGTCGCTTGCACCGTCGATCCTTGTCATGCTTACCTGCTTTACAAGGATCATCATCTCGTTCTCTCTTTTGAGAAATGCGATGGGCGTTCAGCAGACTCCGCCGAATCAGGTGATGATAGGTCTTGCGTTGTTTTTAACG
>JBJEQL010000094.1:0-4339 GCA_051881735.1 Oscillospiraceae bacterium | reverse complement strand
CAAGGTTGAAGTTATCGCTTGCGTTCCTTACACAAACCTTGAAACTGCTGTTGCAACTACTGCAGGCTCAAACGTAAAAGTTGGCGCTGAGAACGTTCATTTTGAAAAGAGCGGCGCATTCACAGGCGAAATTTCCGCTGATATGCTCGTTGAAGTTGGCGTTGAATACGTTGTTCTCGGTCACTCCGAGCGCCGTCAGTATTTCGGTGAAACAGATGAAACCGTGAACAAGCGCACAAAGGCTGCTCTTGCTGCAGGTCTTAAGCCTATCGTATGCGTTGGCGAGCTTCTTTGGGAAAGAGAATGCAACATCACAGAAGAAGTTATCGCTCGTCAGATCAAGCTTGACCTTTTCGGCATTTCCGCTGAAGATATGAAGAAGACAATCATCGCTTATGAGCCTGTTTGGGCAATCGGCACAGGCAAGACTGCTACTGCTGACCAGGCTGAAGAGGTTTGCGCATTCATCCGTGCAACACTTGCTAAGCTTTACGGTGCAGAAGTTGCTGACGCTGTAACTATCCAGTACGGCGGTTCCATGAACGCAGGCAACGCTGCAGAGCTTCTTTCCAAGCCTAACGTTGACGGCGGACTTATCGGCGGTGCTTCACTCAAGGCTGCTGACTTCAACACAATCGTACAGGCTGCTGTAAACGGCTGATTTTCAAAATAAAACACAGGAGAGAGCATAAAATGAAGGCGGCGAAAAAATCGAATGGAAAACGGGCGGTCATCGCAGTTATATGTGCGGTTTTCGTCCTGTTCGCAGGATTTTTCACCACCGATCTTATCCGTGCAAAGCGGTACAAGCTCCCTCCTGTTTTCTGTATCTGCATTATTGATTATGAAAACGGCAGCAAGGATTATTACGGTTTAGGCTACAAGGTCTGGGAGGATTATCATCCGTTCGACAAGACCTTCGATTACCATGTCGGCTTCTGGCTTATACCGAAATTCTTCTGCATCTGAATTAATGGAAGGAATGATTATTATGGCAAAGAAACCAACCGCACTTATTATCATGGACGGCTTCGGCATTAACAAAGATGATTACGGCAATGCTATTGCTGCTGCAAAGACACCTAACCTTGACAAATACTTCGCTGAGTGGCCTAACACAACTATCGGCGCAAGCGGAATGTGCGTAGGTCTTCCTGACGGACAGATGGGTAACTCCGAAGTCGGACACACAAACATGGGTGCCGGCAGAATCGTATATCAGGAGCTTACAAGAATCACAAAGTCTATCGATGACGGCGATTTCTTCAAGAACGAGGCACTTAACGAAGCTGTTGAAAACTGCAAGAAGAACGGATCAGCTCTCCATATATTCGGTCTTCTCTCCAACGGCGGCGTTCACTCACACAACACTCACCTTTACGGTCTTCTCAACCTTGCAAAGCAGGCAGGACTTGAAAAGGTATATGTTCACGGTATTCTTGACGGACGTGACGTTCCTCCTACAAGCGGCAAGGACTTCGTTGCAGAGCTTCAGGAGAAGATGAACGAGATCGGCGTTGGTAAGATCGCAAGCCTTTCCGGACGTTACTATGCAATGGACAGAGATAACAACTGGGACAGAGTTGAAAAGGCTTATGCTGCATTCGTTTACGGCGAAGGCAATCAGGCTGATGATGCAGTTGCTGCAGTTGAAAAGTCATACGCTGACAATGTTACAGATGAATTCGTTATCCCTACCGTTATCAGCGGAACAGAGCGCATCAAGGCTAACGACAGCATTATCTTCTTCAACTTCCGCCCTGACAGAGCTCGTGAGATCACAAGAACATTCGTTGACCCTGATTTCAAAGGCTTTGAAAGAAAGAACGGCATGATGCCCGTAACTTATGTTTGCTTCACACAGTATGACGCAACAATGCCTAACGTTAAGATCGCATTCAAGCCGCAGTCACTCAACAACACACTCGGTCAGTATATCTCCGAGCAGGGCTTGAAGCAGCTTCGTATCGCAGAAACCGAAAAGTACGCTCACGTTACATTCTTCTTTAACGGCGGCGTTGAAAAACAGTATGAGGGCGAGGACAGAATCCTTGTAAACTCTCCTAAGGTTGCAACATACGATCTCCAGCCTGAAATGAGCGCTTACGAGGTTACAGACAAGGTCGTTGAAGCTATCAACGCTGAAAAGTATGATGTTATCATCCTCAACTTCGCTAACTGCGATATGGTTGGTCATACAGGCGTATTTGACGCAGCTGTAAAGGCTGTTGAAGCAGTTGATACCTGCGTAGGCAGAACTGTTGACGCAATCCTTGCTCACGGCGGTACAGCACTTATCACAGCAGACCACGGCAACGCTGACAAGATGTATGAACCTGACGGCTCACCGTTCACAGCTCATACAACAAACGTTGTTCCTCTTATCATTGCAGGTCAGAAGGGCGAACTTCGTGAAGGCGGCGTTCTTGCAGACCTTGCTCCAACAATGCTCAAGATAATGGGTATCCCCCAGCCTGAGGAAATGACAGGCAAATCAATTCTTCTTTAAAAAAACCTTTCGATGATATAATTCAAGCGCAGTCTGCGAAAATTGCGGCTGCGCTTTAACTATAATAGGTGGTGAAATTTTGCCAAACGGTTTAAAAGAAAAAGAAAAGGAAAAAAAGCAGAAGCTGAAACAGCTTGAAGCGGATATAAAGGAAATGAAGCGTGACCATAAGGAAACCTTTGAAGCAATGACTTATCCATCATTAAGCTATGTCAAGCCAACACAGCGACAGGTTATATGTGCAGCGGCAGGAATAATAATTATGGTCGCCGCAGGCTTATGGCTCCATTTCAATGCCCCGGAATTTGACCGTTATGCTGTTTTCCGTCTTGGAAATCTGCGTTTTACAAGGAGCATATTTTTTCTTCCGCTTGTGATATCATCACTTATGCTTATAATCGGCAAATGGAAAAGAACCATACTATTTTCGTTTATTCCTGATGCCGCTGTCGCAGTTATCGGCTCTGTTGTATCAATAAAAACGGAGCTGTTAAACTGTCCGATTTGGGTATATGTCATTATGTATTGCCTTGTTTTCACAGGAACAGCACTTTTTATCGGAGCACTGCTCTGTTATAGGATACATAAAGAAAAAGTGAATAATACTAAACACCAATAAAAAACAGAAAAAAATCTGCACCGAAATCCTATATATTCGAGATTATCGGCTTGATTTTTTTCATATTTTAAATGGTGTTTAGTATAAGGAACAAGAATAAAAATGCGAAGCAAGTAAAAGTTTGCTTCGCATTTTTGTTAGTTTTATTTATTTTCTGAATATTCCTTTGAAGCACGGATAAAGTCTGCGAAAAGCTTCTGCGGCTTATTCGGACGAGATTTGAACTCTGGGTGGAACTGCACACCAACAAACCATGGATGATCCTTAACTTCAACGATCTCAACAAGCCTTTCATCAGGTGACTGACCTGCAATAACAAGTCCTGCTTCTGTAAGCTTTGAACGGAATGCATTATTGAACTCCCATCTATGACGGTGACGCTCATAGATAAGCGGCTCGCCGTAGACTCTTTCGGAAGTTGTTCCGCTTGTGAGCTTACAAGGATAAAGGCCAAGACGCATTGTGCCGCCCTTTTCGGTTACGTCCTTCTGATCTTCCATAATGTCGATAACAGGATAAGGAGTATCACCGAACTCGGTCGAATTTGCTCCGGAAAGTCCGAGTACGTTTCTTGCATACTCGATAACTGCCATCTGCATACCGAGGCAGATGCCAAACAGCGGAACCTTATTTTCACGGGCATAACGGATAGATTCGATCATTCCCTCGATTCCACGATCGCCGAAGCCGCCGGGAACGATGATACCGTCACACTTGGAAAGCATTTCGTCTGCGTTTTCTCTTGTGATTTCCTCGGAATTTATCCACTCGATATTTATCTCAGCGTCATTGACGATACCGCCGTGACGAAGAGCTTCAGCAACGGAAAGATAAGCGTCATGGAGAACGACATATTTACCGACAAGTCCGATAGTAACGGTCTTATTTGCATTCTTTGCACGGTTGACCATTTCTGTCCACTCGGTAAGGTCTGGCTTCTTGCAGGGCAGACCAAGGTGGTGACAAACGCTGTCTGCAAGTCCTTCTTTTTCGAGCCAGAGCGGAACTTCATAAAGTGAGGGTGCTGTAAGGTTCTGGATAACGTCCTCTGCACGTACATTACAGAAAAGTGCGATCTTCTTACGCATATCCTCGGGAATTTCCTTTTCGGAACGGCAGACGATGATATTCGGCTGAATTCCGATAGAAAGCAGTTCCTTTGTGGAATGCTGTGTAGGCTTGGATTTAAGCTCCTCTGAGCCTGCGATATA
>JBJEQL010000093.1:0-4350 GCA_051881735.1 Oscillospiraceae bacterium | reverse complement strand
GCTCTGAGCTGTCCCGCCATTTTTGTATCAATTACCGTTACCTGCATATCCTTCATCAGTTCCGTAAGCATTTTCTGTTGCTCCCCGGTCAGGAATGACAGGTCAACCGCAGCTCTGACCTTGATATTTCCTTTATCCACAAGCTCCTTAAGCTCGTCCGTCAGCTTATTTATCCGCAGCAGCCTTGCAACGGTGGTCTGACCTATTCCGTATTCCTCTGCCGTCATTCCTCTTGTATTCTGAAAATGTCCCGGTGGGACATCTTCGTTTTCCGCTTCGGGTTTGGGCTTGCCGTTTTCTATCAGATACAGCTCGTCACTTATGCCCTTGAGCTTCCGTTCATCAAACAGCTTGCTGTATCGCAGCCCTATCGCAAATGCCTGTTCGCTTATCTTTAATTCCTTGAATGACCTTTGAAGCAAATTCGTTTCGATAACATAAATTTCGGCATCTTCATCGGATAAATCAGTCTTGACTACGGCAGGAACACTTGTTATCCCTGCCTGCCCTGCAGCATACACCCTGTTGTGTCCCGAAAGTATCTCATATTTGCCGTTGTCTGTTGTCCTCACGATAATGGGTGTAATAATTCCGTTCTTGGATATGGATTGTATCATATCCTGCAGACGTTCGCCTTGATAAAGTGTGAACCTATGATTGCGATACGGAACAAGCTTATCTATTGCTATGCTCGTTATACCCTGTTCGGAGGAAAAATCCAGTCCGTCAGCTACTCCGAATTTACTTGTAACATTCCTTGCCATTGTTATTCTCCTTTCAGCCTGTAAGTTCATCGGCAAGCCTGTTATAATCCTCGGCAGCCGTACATTTGGGTGCATATGAAATAAGTGTCCGCTTCTGCGCCTGTGCTTCCTTGACCTTTATGCACTCTCGGACAGAGGTATCAAATATCTTTGTATTCATACTTTCCGCAACAGTTTCAAGGGAAGCTCGGACCTCTTTTGAAAGATTTGCTCTGCCGTTATATTTGGTGAGAAGAAGCCCTGCAACGGTAAGCTTGGGGTTCTGCCGCTTCTTTATCGCACGTATGGTTTCGTTGAGCTGTGAAAGTCCCTGCAGTGCATATCTGTCCGCTGTGACCGGGATAATGACTTCATCTGCAGCAATAAGACAGTTATGCAGTATGGAGTTCATCGCAGGAGCTGTGTCAATAAATATGTAGTCATAATCGCTGCACTTTTCCAAAGCATCAGCCATTCGGTAAAGCCCGTCAACACTGTCCTTGAGCTTTTCATCAGCCTGTCTTAACAGGCTGTCCCCCGCAAGTATCTCGCCGCACTCGGTATGCTGAATTGCTTCCGATATGCTGATACGGCTTTCATCGAGGAGCACATCATATATGGTGGCTGCTCCTTCACTTTCCGCACGGTATGTATCTGTGGTGTTGCACTGTTGGTCGCAGTCGATAATCAGTGTCTTATATCCTCTCTGTGCGAATATCGCCGCCAACGCTGTGGCTGTGGAGGTCTTGCCCACTCCGCCCTTCTGCGATGCTACTACTATTATTTTGCCCATTGTTATCTTCCTTTCATTTGTTTATTTTTAATAGGTAAGTTGCCTCATTTTATTGATCCATTTTTCAACGGATTCGATAATGTCCTCATAAGCAGTATATCTTTCAAGCTCTTCCTCATAGCGTTCGATATCACTGTCAGTCGCTTCATCGGGAAGCTCGGGCTTGTCATAGTACCCATTCATTTCAAGGTAGTCACGGCGTTCTCTGAGATAGCCCAAAAAGGCTGACTGAATGCCCTTTGCATAGTTGATTTCACCGCTTTCCTCAAGCTCCTCTATCTTCTCGGCAACAGCTGCACAGGTCATTTCATACTGCTCTGCATCAAGGTCGTCCATCATGCAGAACGATGACCTTGCAACGTCCTCCCAGTCCTCGAAATAATCCGAGGTTTCACAGGCATAGCCGATGTCCTCAAGGATATTTTCTACTCTCTCATAGCTTTCATCAGAAATTCTTAACATAATATTACCTCACTTTTTAAATCTATTTTTTGCAGCTGTTACAAAGCGTTCTATAACAGCCTTGCGTTCCTCCGGGGTCGTAGGCTTGTGCTCTTCCTTGGGCTTCTGACGTTCGGCAAATGCCTTTTCGGCTTTTTCCCGAAGCTCCCTCTCCCTCTGCTCACGATTGTGTATCACCTCTTCCTGTGCCGCAAGCATTACCTTTGCTATCCGAAGATCGTTTTTCAAATCAGACATATATTTTACCTCCTTGGCCTTGATGTCCCACCGGGACATTTGTTATACCAATTCAATTTCACTCGAAAGGTGCTTAAGTGCTCCGTATGCCGCTATAAACAGCTCGCCTATTTTTTCAAGAATATCGGGGAGCAAAAAACCCGCCGCCGTCCACAGCACACCTTCCACAACGAGAAGTACACCCGCATCACCCTTTGCAATAAAATATATGGTTAATATCAGTGCAAACAGTCCTATGAATATTGACACCTTGCTTACAAGTATTGCAATCAATCCGAAAAGCACAAACATTGCTTTTACCACAGCTGCTGTTATAAGCAGCAGAAGCTTGGCTGCCAGTTTGAACGGGAAAAGAAGTAACGTCATCATATATATTCCTCTGCTTTCTCCCTTTCGGGATTGTTTTGTTTTTTTCTATAATACTATTATACCACTGTTGACAGTGTATTTCAATCCATATTTTATACAAACTTTTGTAAAAATTTTTGTTTATGTTATACACTATCAACAGTATTGTTTATGTGGTATAATAGATATATAGAATATATCAGCAAAGGAGCAAACTATTATGATTTCCGAATCAAAAAAGAAAGCCAACCAAAAATGGGACAGAGAAAATATGTGCACCCTGTCCTGCCGTATGAGGAAAGAGGAAGCCGACTATTTCAAGGACTGGTGCCGCATAAATCACACCACCCCGGGCGGTATGATAAAGCAGTATGTGAATAAGTGCATTGAAGAATATGACGCATATATGAAAAAGCTTCACGGCAAGGAAGAATAGGTCTGCTTTTCCAAAATGTCCCGGTGGGACATTAAGACAATTTACCGAAGTAAGCTGTCCTTCGTCTGCTCCAACAGTCGGGAAAAGGGCAGCTTCTTTTTTATCTATTCCTACATTTTCTCTGAGGGACTTCTTACATCACATACGCACATACAAGCTGTAACCGAAAAAGTGACGTCCTGCGGTATACTATGCAGGAGCTGACCTTTCCGAGAGCTGTCCAACGCTGCAGGCAGCGGCTTACGGCGGCTTTCTCGGTCTGAGGGTGCTAAGTCACCCCGTTTCATTCGATTTAAACTGTTGTATTTTTTATATATAAATAGACTATCTTTTTTTCTTCATCTATAAAGAAACCATTTTTCTCGTAATAATGATATAGTCGCTTTCTTTTATCTGAGCTGTCGATATCATACTGTGATATTTCACCCTTGATTTTACGGATATGTAATTTCATGGCATAATTAACAACTTCATTCATAAGAACCGAACCGTATCCTTTGCCCTGATATTGTGTATCTATTCCGATATCACACAATTTCATACAGTCATTCTTAATTTCACAGGCAGCCTTTCCGATACAGTTCTGTGAAATATCACCTCCGTTATCCAACTTATAAAGCTTGAAATCTATTGACGAAACAGCTTGAAAAATATTATAGATAACTTCACAAGTAATGCATATTAAGCTGTTTGAATATTCCCGAACACACAGAATATGCTCGGCAGTACCATTCACCTCCGTAATTTTACGGAATTGAACCACCTCTGTTTTCAGCAAGGTATTCTCTGAGCATACCTTCAAGTTGTTTTCCGTGAGCATTTTCATAGTCGTGCAGCTGCTGCAGAACAGCTTCGTCCATATCCCTCTTAAATGCTTCAAAGCGTTCATCTCCCTTATAATCACTTAATTGGAGAGTGCTGCCGAGCAAGGCTATAAGCTGCATTTTTCTATGGTCATCGGTATCATAAAGCATTTTTATGTCCTCACATAAAGCATTTACGTTGGATATAAATCTGTTGCAAGCTCCGCTTCGGCATGTTCTGAATGCCGATATGTATATCATATCCGATACACGGCGAATGTCGGACGGAATATCACGCAGCCTTATCTCATCTCTGAGCAGCAGCTCTTCGATCCATGATACCACATTCTGTTGAAATTTACAAAGTTCCTCAATAGAGCAATTCATTTACATACGTTCCTTTCCGAAAATTTCAATAGCAAAACTGTTGCCTTACATCACATACGCACATACAAATTGTAACCGCAAAAGTGACGTCCTGCGGAATACTATGCAGGAGCTGACCTTCCCGAGAACCGTCCAACGCTG
>JBJEQL010000092.1:0-4360 GCA_051881735.1 Oscillospiraceae bacterium | reverse complement strand
TCATCGTCATCAACAGCAACAACGCAGTCGCCGATAGTTTCAAGGAACGCTCTCAGGCGTGAAGCATCGGGGCAGTCAGGATTTTTATTTACGATGAATTCTGTACAGTAGGTGAAGTTTATTTCTTCGTCAAAATCGCCGACAGCGGTCTTGGTGGTGGAGTTTTCCTTTGCTTTTTCATCTGCAACAGCTTTTCCGCCGCAGAAAACATCAAGCATTGCTCTCCATATTATGATAAGACCCTTTCCGCCTGCGTCAACAACGCCTGCTTTTTTCAGTACGGGCAGCATATCGGGAGTCTGTGCAAGAGCCTTGTCAGCTTCGTCGCAGACAGCACTCCATAATTCAGCTTCACTTTGTACATTCGGTGCAAGCGCATTAGCTTTTTCCGATGCAAGTCGGGCAACGGTTAGTATCGTTCCCTCTGTTGGGTTCATTACGGCTTTATATGCGCCTTTTACTCCAAGCTCAAGCGCATTTGCAAGGTCGGCACAGCCTATCTCATTCTTGCCCTTGAAAGCTTTGGAAAAGCCTCTGAACAGAAGTGAAAGGATAACACCGGAGTTACCTCTTGCACCGCGAAGGAGAGCGGCAGCTGCGGTATCGGCTGCTGCTGACGCTGTGCAGTTATCGTTCATTACTTCAAGTTCACGCATTGCATTGCCCATTGTCATGGACATATTTGTACCGGTGTCGCCATCGGGAACGGGATAAACGTTAAGTTCATCGACAGCACGTCTGTTGTTTGAAATTGCAGCTGCACCGGAAATAAGCGCTTCTCTAAGCATTTTTCCGCTTATCACTTTATATTCTTCCCCTTTCGGTAAATGCTGTTTTATTCAAGCATACCGTCAATAAAGACGGAGATCTTTGAAATCTTAAGTTCTGTCTTATCCTCGACTGTATAACGGATCTTATGCGCAAGGTTTTCGGTCACCGCAGCGATATTTGTTCCGTAAAGAACGGAAATATGCAGAGAAACGGTGATCTTGTCATTATCTTTGACCGAAAGCTTGACCCCACGTCTGCCTTTAAGCTCGGCTTTTTTAAACAGGCTTACGAGGTGATATTTTTTTGTATCGACAGGGTTAAGGTCTGCAACGCCGAAACATTGCGATGCAGTTCGGCTAATCAGCGAAACAAGGTAATCTTCGGAAATACCGATCTTACCGAGATAGTTTTCAACCGTGATCAATCGGATCAGCTCCTTATAGTCATATAAACTTATTATATCACATTCCCTGCTGCATTTCAAGTGTAATAAAGACAAAATAAGCAAAAATCGTTCAAAAACATACAATAAAAATGAGATTGACTATATTAAATGGAAAAAATTATTTAAGTTGCCGAAAAATTAAAAATGTATTGCTTGTTTTTGGAATATATGCTATAATATTTTTAATAATCAGAATATAACATTTTATCCGGTTATGCTTGGATTTATCAGATTTTTTATAGATCATTGCGGACGGGAGTTGATATTTATGAAGGGCAAAGAGAAATATAAATTACATAGTCAGATGAAGAATTTTATATATTTTTGTGCGGCTGTTGTTTTGATCCAGAGCCTGATATATTTTATTTCGATTAATTCCTCGGAAATGTTTGATCGTATCAACCGTGAAGCGGAAAAAAATCTGCAGAATGCTGCATCAAAGCAGAGCGCTGTACTGAAAAAAACCTTGAGTGATTATTCCGATATGTCGGATGAGATACAGAGTGCTGATGTGATCTTGTCGAAGGTACTTGAAAAAAGGTGTATCACAGTTGAGGGCTTTCTTTCCGACCCCGGCGCACAGACTATGTTCCTTGAAGCTTATGCCGAAGATATGCTCGGCTATATGAAAGAAGAAGCTCCGAACGGAGTTTTTACGGTTCTCTGCAATGGGACGGAGAATACGGAAGCCTCAAATCTTAAAGGATTTTTTTTCAAGGATGCTGCCCCCGATGAAAACGATGACTTTGATTCGCTCTTAACAAGAGGCAGCAGGACTATTTCTGATAAATATGATATTCCTCTTGATATAAACTGGAGCAGCGATTTTGTGGGCGATAACAAAACGGCAAACAAGTTTTTTTGGGTGCCGGTTAATGCGGCACGAAGCTTGCCGGACGGCAAAAGCATTGACTTCGGCTATTGGTCTGACAGCTTTGTATTCGATGATGGCAGCAATGATCGCATAATCACTTTTTCTGTTCCGCTTATATATGAAAAAACAGTTTACGGAGTGACCGGAATAACGCTTTCCTGCTCTAAGATCAGCGATATGCTAAAAATGAACACATTTGACGGCGGCGTAATTCTTTTAAGTTCAAAAAATCATCCTGAAAGCGAAGACCTGAACGGTATGATCCAGGCGGTCAACGGTATTCAGTCGGTTAAAAAGGTTTCACCCGGAAATCAGCTGAAGCTTATCCATGAGGATAAATCAGATATTGTCTTTTCAGCTGAAAGCTTTGATCTTGATGACGGGGAGCCTTGCTGTGCGGTGGCTGTTGTCGATCTTTACGGTGAGAATTCATATTTTGACGATAACAATTGGTATGTTGTTTCGGTCAATGGCAGGGACAGCGTTTATAGTGCGTATGATTATAC
The DNA here is from genome assembly GCA_051881735.1 of Oscillospiraceae bacterium. Classification (GTDB taxonomy): domain Bacteria; phylum Bacillota; class Clostridia; order Oscillospirales; family Ruminococcaceae; genus UMGS363. The sequence continues at coordinate 1,764 of JBJEQL010000092.1, read as the reverse complement.
CGTAAAGCGGCTGAATATTACCATGGCAATAATTTTCGGCGTGGGTACAGCTGCGATCGCTGTGATCGCTTTTTTGGCGATCAAATACTTTGTTGAATTCCGCGACGCTGTGACCGAGCTTTCTGAAAACAGCAGACCGAAAAAGGAATATTCCTCGAACAATCAAGATCTTATGGATCTTTATGAGTGTTATAGCAATATGGCGGAAGAGCGACGTGAAGCGCTGCTCACATACCAAGGTGAACACGAGCTTTGTTCCATTGCTCTTATAACTTCCAACAGCAGCCTTTTGGAATATGAAAATGAAGAAGATCTGTTTATGATCTATCATTTTGATGAGGATAAGAAAAGCTGCTTTTCACGCAGAAGTATGTTCCGTAATTTCCGCAAAATGGTAATGGAGGGCGAAGTCTGCCCCGAGGAGGATATCAATACTGTTATCGCATTCCTTGACGGACAGATGAACGAGCCGTTCAGAGTTCGGTTTTATGGAAAGAATAAGGAAATACTTTGGAATAATGTTTCGGGAAAGGCTATAATCGACAACAATAATGAAGTTGCAAGAGTTGTTGCCTGTGCGCAGAATATTACCGAAATTGTTCTTGAAGAACAGCGTTTACAGGCATTGAGCAGCCGTGACAAGGTCACCGGATTCTATGAAGGGGATTACGGATATATGCTTGCGAAGAAGCAGGCTCTTGAAAATGACGGCAGATTTGCACTTGCCATTGTTTCGCTTAAGAATGTAAACGAGTTCATCAGAAGTGAAGGTTCCTATTATTTTAACGGCGTTATGGAAGAAATCGCAAATATTCTCCGTTCGTTTGAAACCGAAAACGATATTTTATGGAGAATGTCGGTGTCGGATATTGCTGTATATATTCCGAACAAAGATGAGAAAGAGTATATTGAAAGCTTTACCAATGCTCTTTCGTATATTGACAGAGTATATTTCTCCGAAAAGGATCCCTCAATATTCTGCGGAATAGGAATTTTCCGTGACGGAAAAGGCGAGCAGTTCGCCGAAGCAGTTGACAATGCACGTCTTGCAAGTCTTGCCACGGAAATGCCGACATATTCGCGAATTACATATTACAGCGACGCACAGTTTGACCTGTCTGTTCGTTCAAAGCTCAATTCTGTAGCAAGCTATGAGTCAAGTGCAGGAATAAAGGAACTTGAAAACGGATATAACACAACTGAAAATATGGTTTCTTACACCATTAATATGCTCGAAAAGTCCAAAAATCTGACTAAGGCGATAGACATGGTCTTCTGCAAGATAGGCCGTGTGCTTGATCTTGAGAGAATTGCGTTCTTCGATATGAATCGTGAGCGCAAATCGGTTCGGGTGTTCCGTCAATGGAGCAGCTATGGAAAGAAAAAGATCGTTGACAGCGCATTCTCGCTTGAAAGCGGATTTGACGAACTTGTAGAGATGCTTTCAGCTAATGAAAACATTATGGCGGATAAGAACTTCTATGTTTCTTCAAACGAGCTTTCATCGTTTATATCTATGCTTAGAGATAACGGTAAACTGTTGATAACTCCTGTTTTCTATCATGGAGAGCCGTATGCGTTCCTTGTTTTCTGTGCTGTTGAAAGAGAAACTCCTGCCGGTGCGGTCAAGTCAATGGCAGAGCTTTCAAGAGTTATTTCGGCACAGGTCATCTCGTCAAGAACCGCTTCGGAAAATGTTGCAAGGAGCGAATTCTTCTCAAAGATGTCGCATGAGATAAGAACGCCTATGAATGCGGTAATGGG
>JBJEQL010000091.1:0-4413 GCA_051881735.1 Oscillospiraceae bacterium | reverse complement strand
TTATTAATAATTTTATTATAAATTTGTTGAAATTTAGTCTTTTTTTATGGCAGCAGTTGTGATATAATGATTCTTATATAATATATTTTTCGGAGGTTTCTTTTTATGAGAGCTGTAATTACTGTTGTTGGCAAGGATACAGTCGGTATTCTTTCAAAGGTCAGCGGGATCTGTGCTGAATTCAATGCTAATGTTACCGAGGTTACGCAGAGCGTACTTCAGGATATGTTTGCAATGATCATGCTCGTTGATATCTCAAAGCTTGACAAGAGCTTCGCAGAGCTTGTTGACAGAATGAACGCTCTCGGTGACGATATGGGCCTCAAGATCAACACTATGCACGAAGAAATTTTCAACACAATGCACACAGTCTGATTTTTTTGAACTGGAGATTTAATTAAATGCTTAATGTACATGATATACTTGAAACGATAAGAATGATCCAGGACGAATGTCTTGATATCAGAACCATTACAATGGGTATCTCTCTGCTTGATTGTATCGACAGCGATATCGACAAGGCTTGCGATAAGATATACAACAAGATCACAACTTGCGCAAAGGACCTTGTAAGAGTAGGAGAGGACATTGAAAAGGAATTCGGTGTTCCTATCATCAACAAGCGCCTTTCCGTTACACCTATCGCAATGATCTCGGCTGCCTGCAAGGAAAGCCCTGTAAAATTTGCGCTTACAATGGAAAAAGCTGCGAAAGCTGTCGGTGTAAACCTTATCGGCGGTTATTCCGCACTCGTACAGAACGGCTTCGCCGCAGGTGACGAGCGTCTTATCAATTCTATTCCCGAGGCTCTTGCTTCCACAAGCTGCGTTTGCTCGTCCGTTAATATCGGTTCGACCAAGAGTGGTATCAACCTTGACGCTGTAAAGCTTATGGGTGGAATTGTCCGTGAATGTGCGGAGAAAACTATCGACAATCAGTGCTTCGGCGCTGCAAAGCTCGTTGTTTTCTGCAATTCGGTAGATGATAACCCGTTTATGGCAGGCGCTTACCATGGTGTAGGCGAGCGTGACTGCATGATTAATGTCGGTGTTTCAGGCCCGGGCGTTGTTCGTTCGGCACTTTCAAAGTATCCTGATGCTGACATTACACAGATCTCCGATATAATCAAAAAGACAGCATATAAGATCACAAGAGTAGGTCAGCTTGTCGGAACAGAGGCTTCAAAACGTCTTGGCGTTCCGTTTGGTATCGTTGACCTTTCGCTTGCTCCTACTCCTGCAGTAGGCGACAGTGTTGCGCATATCCTTGAAGAGATCGGTCTTGAAAGCTGCGGATGCTGCGGAACAACAGCTGCACTTGCATTGCTTAACGATGCAGTTAAAAAGGGAGGCGTAATGGCTTGCTCAAAGGTCGGCGGTCTTTCGGGCGCATTCATTCCTGTTTCCGAGGATGCAGGTATGATCGATGCTGCTGTTTGTGGCTCACTTAAGATCGAAAAGCTCGAAGCAATGACAGCTGTTTGCTCGGTTGGCCTTGATATGATCGTTATCCCGGGCGACACTACTGCAGAGGTAATTTCTGCGATCATCGCAGACGAAGCTGCTATCGGTATGGTCAACAACAAGACTACCGCTGTAAGAGTAATCCCTGCTATCGGAATGAAGGAAGGCGAATTCCTTGACTGGGGCGGACTTTTCGGAAAAGGCCCTGTTATGAGCGTTAACAAGTATTCGCCTGCAAAATTCATCAACAGAGGCGGTCAGATCCCTGCGCCTCTCCATAGCCTTAAAAACTAAAAATCACCCATGCTGCTTAATATGGGCGGCATGGGCTTTTTGCAATTGTTTTCGGAAATGGGTCTTGCTTGTCAGACCTGACCGAAGATGGTTTATATCCGGCAGCCGGCTGCCGAAATCTATGACCCGGAAAGGATGGTCGTATAATCATGGACGAAAATATTATTCAGAGTATTCTCGAAATTGATAAGAATGCTTCGGAAAAGCTTGCCGAAGCTGAAAAGCAGCGCAATATCATCATTGCAGACGCTAAAGAGCAGCAGGAGAAAATCATCGAGTCACGCATTAAAGAAGCTGATGAAACCCTAAAAAAGCTTGAAGAAACAGAAAGATCCGAGGCTGAAAAGAAGCTTGCCGAGATAAATGAAAACGGCGAAAAAGAAATCGAACGACTCAAAGGCGTATATGATAAACGCCATGAAGATTGGGAAGAAAAGATCTTCCACGCAATCGTAAACGGCTGATAAAGAGGGATCACTGTGAATAACAGAAAGCACGGCTCTTATACAAAGGGCAAATATTATGCGACAGTTGCAAAAATTCGTGCAATGTATGGAAAGCGTGTTACAGCGGAGGACTACGCCGAGCTTGTTACAAAGCAGAGCGTTGCGGATATTGCAGATTATCTGAAGAAAAACACGCATTACAGCGAAATTCTTGCTTCGGTCGATGTTAATACGATACACAGAGGCTTTCTTGAAAGCCTTTTGCAGCGATATAATTTTGAGATGTACGAAAAAATAACCGGATTTGAACGCATCAGACGTCAGGAGTTTTACAACTTCAAGCTGATATCCGCCGAAATTGATATTATCTTAAGCTGTATGCGCTTTATAAACGCCGGTTCGGACGGTCAGATCGAAAGCATACCTATCTATCTCAACGATATGACTTCGTTTGACCTTATTGAGATAGCGAAGGTGCGTTCTTTTCCCGAACTTCTGGAATTCCTGAAAAAAACACGCTATTACGAACTTTTGAAGGACGTCAAACTTGACGAGAGTGGGCGTGTTGACTGCGGAAAATGTGAGTATATCCTGCGTAACTATTATTTTGAAGGGCTTGTTGAAGCGTCAAAGCACTATCGTAAGTCCGAAGCGGACAAGCTTGACCTTATGATACTGACCGATATTGACCTTATCAATATAATTAATGCCTATCGTCTGAAAGAGTTTTTCGGCAGCGATGAAAAAGAGATATTTGACAAGGTTTTTTCCTTTGAGGGAAGAATTACTGCCGCAAAACAGGCTGAACTTTATTCTGCAGAAAACGGAGAAGAGTTCATCAAGCGTTTTTCCAAGACCTATTACGGCAGGATAATCGCCGAAAACGGACTTGACAGCAAGGATGGCGATGATCTGGAGCGTTCGGCAAACAAGCTGCGCTATAAGTATGCAAAGGCAGCGTTGCGTGATTCGCAGACAGCTTCGGTAAGCGTTTATGCATTTATGTATCTTATGGGCGTTGAAGTCCGTAATCTGATAAGCATTATCGAGGGCGTCCGCTACGGCGTTCCCTCAAAGCAGATCGAATCTTTAATTATAGTATAAAGAGGGGTGAGCTGTTTTATGTCAATTGAAAAAATGGAATTCGTCAATATTGCAGGACTGACAAAGGACCTTGACGCTGTTCTTGCAAAACTTTCCGAATGTGGCTGTTTCCATATTGAATCGGCTCTTGGCGCAGGGGCGAAGAGCAAGGGATTTTCGTCACCGAGAGAGGAAAACCCATATAACGGTATCCTGCGAAAGATCACCGAGATCTCTGCAATGACAAGAATGAAAGCAGAAAGCGTTGATATCGGTGATAATTTCAAGGAAAATTTAAGCAAGGACGGAAAATACGTTGACGGCGTTATCACAAAGCTTAAAGATGTGATAAAGCAGAAAAATACGGTTTCCGATAATATAGCTGAGTATGAACGTGCTCTCAGTCAGGTAACGCATCTTAAAGGACTTGACGCTGATTTTGAGAAGATTTTTTCCTGCGAGCATATCAAGGTCAGATTCGGACGTCTGCCGGTCGACAGCTACAAAAAGCTTCCTTATTATGAGGACAAGACGTTCTATTTCGAGTATTTCACCGAGGAAACAGAGTATTACTGGGGAGTTTATCTTACCCCCGTTTCTTGCGCAGATGAGATAGACGAGATCTTTAAGTCACTATATTTTGAACGAATCAAAATAGCTGACTTTGTTCACGGAACATCAGAGGACGCTGTTGCGGAGCTTACCGAAAAAATAAAGAAATTCAACGAAGAAAAAGAAGAATACGAAAGCAAAATTGCAGATATGATGGATGTTGAAAAGCATCATCTTGACGAGCTTTTCACCTACTATAAATCCCGTCACGACAATTTCGATCTGCGCAGCAAGGCAGCGGTCACGAACGGAAAATTCGCCGTTGTCGGATTTGTCCCGAAGAGTGAAGCGGATGCATTCCTTGCGCTTTTTGATGATATGGACGGAGTTTCGGTCGTACTCCAGCCTGCGGACGCAAACGGACAGCTTGCTCCGCCGATAAAGCTGCGGAATAACAAGTTCTCACAGCCGTTCTCAATGTTCGTTGAAATGTACGGCTTACCTGCATATAACGGCGTAAACCCGACTATGTTCGTTGCGATAACCTATACGCTGTTCTTCGGAATAATGTTCGG
>JBJEQL010000090.1:0-4426 GCA_051881735.1 Oscillospiraceae bacterium | reverse complement strand
CACATCAAAGCCATAAACGTAGATCATACCCATGTGCGTATGCTTTTCAAAAAAGCCGATACCCGAAATCTCCGCTTCTTGCGGCACAAGACGCACATTATCAAGAAATTTCAGCTTTCCACCGATATGTACAGCCGTTCGTGAACGGTAGGAACTGAACTTAAAGCTTTCGTTCATAGCCGCTCTGCCGCAGGATATAATATCACACATTGCAAATCGTGAATTATCCGCAAGATGTATCTCCGTCTGCGAACTGAACACGCTCTGACCGAACGGAATTACAGGACAAGGCATATAAATCAGCTTTGCGCCCTCTTCAGCAGAAATATCTATCCGCTGCGAAGCGCCGCTGTTTTCCGCCTTGAATATCTTTGTGTAAGATTGTCCTGTAAATTTGAGTGCCGTGTTTTTTCCAGCACTTATGCCGATGTCATACCGGTCACCTTCAAGTATGCCTGCGCTGGCAGTCATCATCATTACTTCGGTGTGGTCATCACGATAAAAAGGCTTTGCAATCTTTATCGGGGAAGTAAATCGGCTGTCGGAAATAACCGTCCGTACACCGTTATTCTCCGCCCGAAGATGTAGTTCGCTCATTTCAGATCCTCAAAAAGCACGTTTTTCTTTATCCATTCAATAACGCTGTCAACTCCGTCAAGAGTCATAAGGTTAGTGAAAAGAAACGGCCTGTCCCCTCTCATACGCTTTGAATCGGAAGCCATAACGTCAAGACTTGCCCCTACAAGCGGAGCAAGATCGGTCTTGTTTATGACGAGCAGATCGGAACGTGTAACGCCTGGGCCGCCCTTACGGGGTATCTTTTCTCCCTGCGCAACGTCAATAACATATATCGAAGCGTCCGCAAGATCAGGTGAAAATGTTGCCGAAAGATTATCACCGCCGCTTTCGATAAAAATGATCTGAACATCGGGGAAATTCCTTGCCATTTCATCGACCGCTTCAAGATTCATCGAGCAGTCCTCTCTTATGGCAGTATGAGGACAGCCGCCTGTTTCTACGCCGACAATTCTTTCGGGCGGAAGCGCGGAGTTTTTTATAAGGAATTCTGCGTCCTCCTTTGTGTAAATATCATTCGTAACAACACAGATGCTGTATTCCTCCGACATTTTTCTTGTAAGACGTTCAATAAGCGCAGTCTTGCCTGAACCGACAGGTCCGCCAACGCCGATTTTTACATAAGACATCTTCTATCAACCTTTCAGGAAATGTAAATCCGTGAGTATAACTTTTCATGCTGCATTGAGCGCAGATCAAAACCTGCACCGCTGATGCCGAGATCGTATAATTCTGCCGCAATCGCCTTTTCAACAGCTTTGGGTATCTTCTCCATAGCTTCGGAAAGACTCTTCTGACCGTCAAGCTGGCGAAGCGGAACAAGCTTCACCGCATGATTAACAAGTGATGACAGCAGGCTGTAAAAATACATACAAAGCCCCTCGTTCACATCTATCCCGATATCACGCATGAATAACCCGACAGCAATGCAATGATATCCACCGCAAACGCCTGCGGATATATCTTCCGCATATTTTTTCAATCCGCTGTAACTTCCGAGCGCATCCTCCGCCTTGATAAAACGAGCGCAAAGCTTGCTGCTGCCGTTTCTCAATTCATAAGGCGACTTTGAAGCTGCACAAAGCTCATCAAGCATTCGGTGATCTTCACCTAAAGCAGCTTTCGCCGCAAATCCGCCGTCATTGTATGGAAGTGTGTAAAGATATGCGTCAAGGAACGCAGACAAGCTTGACCCGTTGGTGACGATCTCTTTCTGCGTGTAGGTTTCCATACCGTTTGAAAGCGTGAACGAACCTATGGGAAACAAGCTGTCAAGCGCCTGCATCAGCTTAAGGATACCGCTGTCAATGTTCATGATGGTGTTCATGGTGATGTCCGTGTTCATCATGTGAATGAGCGTTCGTATGAGCGTGAGCTTTGCACTCAATATAGCCTGCAAACTTTTCATGCGTCTTTTCTGCAGCAAATCCAAGCCGTTTCAGATATTCAAATGTAGGCTCATCAAAAGGACATTTCACGCAATCATCCGCAATCGACAGCGAAAGATGACGATTGCCAAGCTCAAAACAAAGCCTTCCCATTTCCTTCATTGAAGAAACGCTTACGCTTACAAGGTCGCAGGGTGCAATTTCAACTGCAATTACCCTTTCTTCATCTTCAAAAAGAATGTCGCCCTCGTTCAAGGGTGTTTCAACTTTTATGCCAATTTCTTCACCCGATGAGGTGGTTTTTCTGAGCAGCTTTTTATTCCTTTCAAACCAGTCGATAGTCACCGTATCGACTTTTTTTGTGGTTTCACCGAGTTTTCCTATTATTTTTTCAGCTATCACTTTTTATCTCTCCCTGAATGCCGTATTATGGCATATTTTATTGTCTTTTAGCAAGCATCGCTTTAACCGTTCCGTTGGGGTCTTTTACAATGACCGTAATTACCCATATTATCATTCCGAGTGCGACAACGGACAGCCCGAGGAAGCCATCATTGAGCATATCTGCAGCCGCAGGAGCAAAGAACTCTGCACCTGCTTCAAGATATTCTACAACTGCGTCAACGAGCCACATAAGCGAAGCACCCCAATACATAAAGCAGAGTGTGCTTATCTTAAGCTTTCTTGCCTTTTCATTTGCATACCAAATAACCGTGCAGATAACGGCTGCAATTACTGTAATTAAAAGCGTCATTAGTTTGACCCTCCCTCAGCAGGTGTTTTTCTCTTTTCAATAAAGCTGCTTACAGCAACCATTCCTGCCCATACTGCCGTAACAAGAAGCGCCATAGCCACTCCCGAAGTCCCCATTTCCTGCAGCATCACCGCCGTACTTTCGGGGTCGGAAGCCGCTGTCAGGAACGGGAAAAAGGGAGTTACCTCTCCATGCCAAACGTGCTCGAATGCAAGCAGAGCAGAACCGCCCCAAAGCATTTTGTTGAGCCAGCCGAGTTTATCTGACAGATGAAGTTCTCCATTGTCCTTTTTCTCGGGTTCGTGATTTTTTATTGCTTTAGCAACGACTGTTGTAACGATAGCCTCTGCTGTTGGTACAAGAAAACAAGCCATAATATTATTCCTCCGTTTATTTTAAAATAGATAATATTTCTGCGTAAGCGGCAGCTTTTCCGCAGCTTCGCAGGTGATATCCTCGCCGTCTACAGTAACATGATAGTTTTCTGGATCGACCTTTATATCGCCCGTTCTGTCGTTGAACTTCATATCCTTTTTGCCTATATCACGGCAGTTTTTTACGGGCAGAACCATCCTCTGAAGTGAGAGCTTCTCTGCAATACCGTCCTCTGCGGCAAACTGCGATACAAAATCTGCACAGCAGCGCTTTACGGCAAGTCCGTGTGCGCCGAACATCTTTGTATATACCACAGGCTGAGGTGTCGGGATAGAAGCGTTCGCATCGCCCATTTTTGAAGCGCAGATAAAGCCGCCTTTGATTATCATTTCGGGCTTAACGCCGAACATCGCAGGCTTCCAAAGCACAAGGTCAGCCATTTTGCCGACTTCAACAGAACCTACATAATCGGAAATACCGTGTGTAACGGCAGGATTTATCGTGTACTTGGAAACGTATCTCTTTACACGGAAATTATCGTTTCTCTCGTTATCCTCCGGCAGCGCTCCACGCTGGTCTTTCATCTTTGAAGCGGTCTGCCATGTGCGTGTAATGACCTCGCCTACTCTGCCCATTGCCTGACTGTCGCTTGACATCATGCTGAAAATGCCCATATCATGAAGAACGTCCTCCGCTGCGATAGTTTCGGGACGAATTCGCGAATCAGCGAAAGCAACGTCCTCGGGAACCTTGCTGTCAAGGTGGTGGCAAACCATAAGCATATCAAGATGTTCGTCAATGGTATTCCTTGTAAAAGGCATTGTCGGGTTAGTGGACGATGGCAGGATATTCGGAAAAGCCGCAGCCTTGATAATATCGGGAGCGTGACCACCGCCTGCGCCCTCGGTATGATATGTATGAATAGTTCTTCCGCCGATCGCATTCAGCGTATCCTCAACAAATCCGCCCTCATTGAGCGTATCGGTGTGAATGGAAACCTGAATATCGTATTTATCGGCAACATTCAGAGATTGATTTATTACCGAAGGTGTAGCACCCCAGTCCTCGTGAATTTTCAAACCGCAGGCGCCTGCTTCTATCTGCTCGGCAAGAGCATTGTAGTCTGCGCTGTTGCCCTTTCCGAGAAAACCAAGGTTCATAGGGTATTCTTCGGCAGCTTCAAGCATTTTCTCAATGTTGAACTTGCCCGGAGTGCAGGTGGTGGCGTTCGTTCCGTCCGCAGGGCCCGTGCCGCCGCCTATCATCGTAGTGATTCCTGAATAAAGAGCGGTTTCTATCTGCGTAGGGCTGATAAAATGGATATGTGTATCAA
>JBJEQL010000089.1:0-4429 GCA_051881735.1 Oscillospiraceae bacterium | reverse complement strand
TAAGCTTCTTCTGCCCCTTTATGCCGACCTCCTGCAAAAGCAGATGACGGCTGTATCGGAGAATTTCCTCATTTGTGAGCTTTTCGCCCTTTGTATCGCCGAGGACGCTTTCGGTGGGTGCGCCGCCTGCTATGGCAGGTATAAGCATTATCTCATCGCCCGATCTTACGGCGGTGTCGTTGCCCTGCAATGCCTTTATATTCTCACCGTTCACAAATACGTTTATGAACGGACGGAGATTTCCGCTTTCATCGAAAAGCGCTTTCTTGGATTCGGGATATTCGTCCGCAAGCGAGCGGATAACTTCTCCTGCGGTGCCGCCCTCCAGTTCAAGCTCGGAGCGGTGGTTTGTGAACGAGCGCAGGGTAGTCGGTATAAGTACGGTAACAGCCATATATATTTACTCCTTGTTGCATATAGTGATTTTTTCTTCCGAAAACTGCATATCCTCCGCAGAAAGCACGAAGCTTTTTGTCTTGACCGCTTTCCTCTTTACAACGGACATTATTATGTAAGAATATACGGGCAATGCGTGAACACGGTCAAATTCCGAAGGGAAAGCCTCGCAGTCGGGGTGGGAATGATAAAACCCGATAATGTCAAGCTTTTTCTGCCTTGCTGTGCGCTCGGCTTTAAGCATAATTTCGGGGGTTATCTCAAAACGGCGGCGTTTTTCTTTTTTGTCGTAAGCGTTCTCGGCAGACTCGGCATACTCCGCAGTCTTTTCGCCGTTTTCGTCTATTTTCCCGAAGATTATTCCGCAGCATTCCTCGGGATAACGCCCCGAACCGTCTTTGAGAATATGCTGGATAACGTCCTTTGAAAGATAAATCAAGCCTTACACCTCCCACAGCGGATTGGAAAGATACCGCCCTCCGCCGTCGCAGAGAATGGTAACTATCACCGAGCCTACGTGAGCATTTTCTGCCGTTTTCAGAGCCGCAAGCACATTCGCCCCCGAGCTTATCCCCACAAAAAGACCGTACTTACGTGCAAGCAGCTTTGTCATTTCATAGGCTTGTTCGGTGGAAATCTCAACCGTTTCATCGGCAAGAGCTTCGTCAAAAAAGCTTGACCTGACGTGTGCGGTCGGGTGCTTTATCCCCTCGATCCCATGAAAAGGAGAATCGGGGCGCATCATCACCGCTTTTATTCCGCTGTTGTATTCCTTAAGCCGTTTTACACAGCCGGTGAAAGTTCCTGCCGTTCCTGTCCCCGATACAAAGTGCGTGATTTTTCCGTCTGTCTGGGACAGAATTTCTTTTCCCGTTCCGTTGTAGTGAGCAAGCCAGTTTTCATCGTTGCTGTACTGGTCGGGATAGAAATATTTGTCGGGATCTTCCGATATAATACGCTGCACTTCATTATACGCTCCGTCTATCCCCTCCAGCGGCGAAGTTTCGATAATATCCGCTCCGTAAGCTCTCATAAAAGCCTTTCGCTCGGGAGAAACGTTGGCAGGTATACAGAGGCGCACCTTATAGCCAAGCGCAGAGCATATCATTGAGTAAGAAATCCCCGTGTTTCCGCTTGTTGCGTCAATAACGGTCTTCTCCTTTGTGAGCCTGCCGCTTTCAATGCCTTTTAATAGCATAGCCTTTGCCGCCCTGTCCTTGACCGAGCCGCCGATGTTCATAAATTCCGCTTTGGCAAATAGCTTAATTCCGTCTTTAAGCCCGTCAAGGTCAAGGCTCAGCAGGGACGTATTTCCTATGAGGTCGAGAATCGTCATTTTGCTCCTCCTTACAAAAAAATAAGGAGGCTTTAAACGTAGTTCTGCTTAACGTTTAAAACCTCCGGCGTTCCGGTCAGTTTTGTTATTGTTTAATTTTACCTTGAATTTTTCGGTGCTTTCTATCGAAACTATACGTCCGTCCTGAACCATTATGGTTACAGAACCGAACTCCATATCCTGCAAAGCCTTTCGGATTATTTCCACGGCTTCCGAAAATTCTTCATTTTGTACAGACATTTTGTCACTTCCAATCAAAAAAGCCGCTTCATAACAATATGAAACAGCTTCAAAAAACATATTTCAAGCTGTTCGCACTGCATCACAATTTTGCAAATGCGAACGGCAAAGGATAACTCCTATACAAATTCACATCTGCGATTTATACATACAACAGTAAAAATGCATTACCATAGTTTTTATCCTTTCCAAAATATATACCTACTATGTTTGTAGGTTTATGATCACATTATACATCTCAAATACTACTTTGTCAATAGGTTTAGTATATTTTTGTAATAATGCATATATAATACAGCTGTATCACGATTTAATTTACAAAAATGACAAAAAACTACATTATTTACCGACATATATAATTAATCCGGAGAATGAATTATAACTGTCATCTCATAAAAGGCAGCTGTTGAAGCTTTTCATTTAAACAGCTGCCTCTTTATTCATAGTTTTGACAACATATTTTTGCATTTCTTACTTTTTAAATCGGGCAGCAGACTTAATGAGATGACCGCTAAATTTTGGGGAGAAACATATTGCTTCACCGGTTTTATTCACCAAAAAGCGGAGTAGAATAATACCTGTCGCCGCTGTCCGGAAGAAGTACAACTATGGTCTTTCCCTTATTTTCGGGGCGTTTGGCAATTTCAAGACCTGCATGAAGCGCTGCACCCGAAGATATTCCCACAAGAATGCCCTCTGTCTTGGCGATAAGCTTGCTTCTGTTGAATGCGTCTTCATTGGAAACGGTTATGATCTCATCATAAACTTTTGTGTTAAGAGTATTTGGTACAAATCCTGCGCCGATTCCTTGTATTTTATGAGGACCTGAAACGCCCTGAGAAAGAACGGGAGAATCCTTAGGCTCAACGGCAACAACCTTAACGTCGGGATTTTTGGACTTCAGATACTCTCCAACACCTGTTACGGTACCGCCAGTTCCCACGCCTGCAACAAAGAAATCAACCTTACCGTCTGTATCATTCCATATCTCGGGACCTGTGGTTTCCCTGTGTGCGGACGGATTTGCAGGGTTTTCAAACTGTGCCGGAATAAAGCTGTTTTCGTATTCCTTTGCAAGCTCTTCCGCCTTGGCAATAGCACCTTTCATGCCCTTTGTTCCATCTGTAAGGACGATCTCCGCACCGTATGCTTTAAGGATATTTCTGCGCTCAACGCTCATGGTTTCGGGCATTGTGAGAATGGCCTTATATCCCTTTGCAGCTGCGATTGCAGCAAGCCCAATTCCGGTATTGCCTGAGGTTGGCTCAATAATAACCGAATCGGGTTTCAGAAGACCTTTCTGCTCTGCGTCTTCGATCATTGATTTGGCAATTCTGTCCTTAACGCTTCCTGCAGGATTAAAATACTCCAGCTTTAGAAGTATTGATGATTCGAGTCCTTCACTTTTCTCAATATTGATTGCTTCAACAAGCGGAGTATTACCAATAAGCGCTGTTGTTCCCTTATAAATTTTTGACATATTGTTTTCCTCCTAAATCTAAATAATATATGTATTTGCTTTACTGATTTTATTATAATGGCTGAGCTGCTATTTGGCAAGAAAAAAACTTGACAACGTTTGCACCAAATGGCGATATAGAATTATTTTTATTTGTTTTTTGTCAAAAAATCAGGGCGTATTCTACAAAATCGCCCCTTATTTGAAAAAAATCTGCAAACGTTCGCATCGCTTGATACCTGATTTTGAGCATATTCTTAAATTCTAAAGCCAGAATATTGCATACTTTTTGTGCAAACATTCTTTCTGATATAAAAATGATCGTAAATAATTGCTTCAGCTTCTCAAAAAACTCACGACCATTGTTTTCAACAGCTGCAAGATTGTCGGCTTGATTTTTTCCGAATTTTAAATGATGTTTATTATAAAAGACATATTTGCGTGGTTTTCAACTTGTGAGAGTTTTTTTCAACCTGAGAGAATAGTAAGTGTATGGTGCTCGGTAGAATGAGGGAAGATTTTCGCAAGCATTGATTTTATGGGAACAAATCGCATGGAATGTCTTGATAAGAAAAATGCTGCCGTACCACTCGATACGACAGCATTTTTTTATTCCGAAACAAGCTCTCTGATCTCGACCTTTTTGATCTTACCCGACGAAAAATATGCAAATACAAAAAAGCACAGGCAGATCATCAGAACGGGAAATAAAGCTATGAAAACGTTGATTTTCGAATCAAAGCAGGTTATACCGATGTTTTTTAACAGCAGGCTCAAAAGTCTGTCCGAGAAGAACGCCGAGAGAACTGCTCCAAGCGCACCGCCGATGACCGATATTATCAGAAATCTTATCGCAAAGCAGATACGAAGCCTGCCCGAGGTAAATCCCAGAGCCTTGTAAATCCCCGAATCACGCCTTTCACGCAGGAATGCCTTTGAGCATACCATGTGAACCGCCACAAGAGCGAACACGGCTGAAACGGAATAGATAACTCCGA
>JBJEQL010000088.1:0-4452 GCA_051881735.1 Oscillospiraceae bacterium | reverse complement strand
ATCCATTCCTTGTGTTATAATAAAAGTAAAATGGTAATATATGAAATGAGATAAAGCTTTTTCGGAACAGTGATGTTGTAACAATAGAAAGCGACCGTCATTATACAATAATAACTGCAAAGAACGGCACAGTCAGCCGTTTTCATATGGGATTTTCGGAAATACTTCCGCTCTTTAAGGGGTTCATAGAAATAAACCGAGGACTTGCGGTCAATATGTCGTGTATTGATATGATAAAATCATCTGTGATAACTATGTGTGACGGTAAAACCTACAAGATCGCCGGAGTCAAGAAAGATGATGCAGTTGCGCACTATACGGCATTTGTGCTGAAACAGAACTGACCTGTTTACCATGTCGGGACACAACGCAAAAGCAGGCGTATTTCTTAAAAATCAAGCAGTACGTCTTGTTTTATGTGTTCAGCTCAGTTTTATAAAACGGAGGACTGCGATCTTGTTCTGAACTGCTGTGCAGATGATGTGGTATGCGTGAAAATAGAGAATTAAGCAAATCTTAAGGAGCGGTACAATATGAAATATACCGATATAGTAACAAATAAAAGGACTGCGGCAAAATCGGCACTGTTCGTTTTTATGCTTTGTACAGTTATAATGTGCGCAATGAGCGTTTTCAGCGGATGGGCACCATGGGTCATCGGAATGCTTGCCGTTCATGCGGTGGTGCTGACCGTTATGACCTTTCACCCGAAAATACCGGTGAAAGCGCAGTCTGTTGTTCTTATGCTGTTTTCTTTCTCAAATATTTTTACGTGCAGCATTATGGAAAATGATATTTATCAGTCAATAGCGGTTTTTATGGGCGCTGCAATACTTATTTCCGTTTACAAGGACGTAAAGCTGCTGCTTGTGTATGCTTTGCTTATCGTGTGCGGCGTAATATACCATATTTTCGTACTGAACAGCGTAAGCTTTGACAAGATGATAAACATTACGCATTTTATCGTGAGAATATCCGTTATGCTCACAGCATTGGTTTTCCTGCTGGTGTTTATCAGCAGCATGAACAAAAATGAGGAGGAGCTTAAAGAAAGCGTCGCAGAGGCAAGGCAGGCGGAGCATTACAAGTCCGATTTCCTTGCCAATATGAGCCACGAGATACGCACTCCCATGAACGCTATCGTCGGAATGTGCGAGCTTATTCTCCGTGAAAGCGGACTGAGCGAAAGTGTTCGTGAAAACTGCTTTAACATTCAGACCTCGGGAAGAAGTCTGCTGGCTATCATTAACGATATTCTGGATTTTTCCAAGATAGAATCGGGAAAGCTGGAGCTTATTCCCGATGAATTCAACATTGCTTCGACTCTTAATACCGTTATAAATATGTCCGAAGCGAGGAGAGGAAACAAGCAGATAGACATTATGGTAAAGGCAGATCCCGATATCCCGAGGGGGATCATCGGTGATGAGGTGCGTATCAGACAGGTGATCGTCAACCTTATGACCAATGCCATAAAATATACCGAAAAGGGCTGCGTCACTCTTACCGTTTCGCAGTCAAAACAGGATTACGGCATAAATCTCTTAGTTTCCGTCGCTGATACGGGTATTGGCATTACCGAGGAAAATATCGAAAAGCTGTTTACAAGCTTCCGTCAGGTTGACACAAAGAAAAATCGCTCCGTTGAGGGTACGGGACTGGGGCTTGCCATTTCAAAGCGGCTGATAACGCAGATGGGCGGATTTATCGGCGTAAAGAGCGAGTACGGCGTTGGTTCGGAATTCCGTTTTGTTATTCCTGTCAAGGTCACGGACGAAAGACCGTTTGTCACTATTAAAGAACCGCAGAATATCCATGCAGTGGGATTGTTCGGCAAAAATAAACAGAACGACGGATATAAAAAGCATTTCATTGAAATGGGCGAACAGCTTCATGTTGATTTCAGATGCGTAAACAGCACTGACGAGCTGAAAACGCTGGCGAACAGCGGAAACATCACTCATTTCTTTGCAGGCAAAGAGGAATACATAAACAATTCAGACCTCTTCGGGGAAATTGCCGATAAATCAGATGTGTTCGTTATTCAGGAAAGAATGGACGCTATAAATCTTCCCGATAATATCAAGTGCATATACAAGCCCTTTTATGCAATTTCCGTGGCTTCTGCGCTTAATAACGAGAATATCGTGCTGAATCTCAATGAGCGAAGAGGCTCGGATATACGCTTCTCGGCTCCTAAAGCAAGAGTGCTCATTGTTGATGACAATGCTATCAACCTCAAGGTGGCGGTGGGACTTATGCAGCCCTATCATATGCAGCTTATGACGGCGGAAAGCGGTCCTGCGGCTATAAATATGCTGCGCTCAAAGGATATAGATATCGTGTTTATGGATCATATGATGCCCGAAATGGACGGTATAGAGGCAACAAAGATAATCCGTAATATGGAGGGTGAATATTACCAAAAGCTGCCTATCATTGCACTTACCGCAAATGCTGTAAACGGTGTCAGGGAGATGTTCATACAGGAGGGACTTAACGACTTCCTTGCAAAGCCTATCGAGCTTTCGGCTCTTGACAGAGTTTTGAGATATTATCTGCCTAAGGAATACATTCAGGCTCCCGCAGCGACAGTTTATTCGGGCAATGACAGGCGGCAGAGCTGCAATAAGTCAAATTACGAAGGCTCTGCAATGTTTGACCCCGATAAGGGGCTTATGTACACAGGCGGAAATGCAGATGCCTACCGTGAGATACTTGAAATGTATGCGAAAAAGGGCCTCGAAAAGAAAAAGTATATTGACGAATTGTTTGAGAAAAAGGACTGGAAAAATTATATTATCGAGGTCCATGCATTGAAAAGTACGTCACTGAGCATAGGTGCGGTAAAGCTTTCCGAGCTTGCAAAGGAGCTGGAAGCCGCAGGAAAAGCGAAAAGCTACGGTACAATTGAAAAGAAAAACAGCATTTTGTCCGATATGTACGGAGAAATTATTGATATTGTAAACGATTATCTTGGTGAAAGCGGAACCACAGATAACGATGCTGATGAGGAGATCACCGAGCTTACGGAAATATCCGCAGAAAAGCTGTCGGAATATGTCGGCAGAGCAAAGGAAGCCTGCGGCGGTTTCGACGGCGAAGCTATGGCGGCGATCGCAGAGGAGGTATCGGAATATTCTTATAAAGGAAAGCCGCTTAAAGATTATTTCGGCAGGGCGGCGGAGCTTGCGGAGGATTTTGAATATGACAACGCAGCAGAAGAGATCGCAAGACTTGAAACAGAAATGGAGGCGGGCGTATGAAAAAAATAGGAATTACTACCGACTGCGTATGCGATCTGCCCGAAGAATACCTTGAGATAAATGATGTGGGCGTTGCGTATTTTTATATTACAACAAGCACGGGACGTTTCTGCGACGGCAGTGAAATAGACTCGGCAAATATTATCGAATATCTTGAAAGCGGCGGAGAAAAGGCGGTAACTACTGAGCCTGACGCTCACAAATACAAGGATATTTTTGAAAATTATCTGAAAAAATACGATGAGATCATACATATTTGCATAAGCAGCTATACAAGCATTTCATACCAGAATGCTTTGGCAGCTCTGGATTTGATGGGAGATAAGAGCAAATGTGTTCATATAATTGATTCCCATCATTTGTCCACAGGAATGGGACACATGATAATAAAAGCTGTGGAAATGCGTGACAAAGGCTCTTCCACAGAAGAGATAATTGCTGAAATGACGGTAATGAAAAAGAAAATCTCTACCAGCTTTATCACAATGAATGCCGACTATCTTTACCGCAACGGAAGAGTAAGCAAGACGGTACGGGATATATCCGTTTTATTCAGGCTTTACCCTGTGCTGACTATGAAGAACGGAAAGATGACACTGAAAAGCATTCAGATAGGCAATTATGAAAAGTCTGTCACGCAATATATAAAAAGCGAACTTCGGCACAACAAAAAAATAGACAAAAGGCGGCTGTTTATCACCCATGCAGGCTGTAAGGTAAAAATGATCGCCGAAGTTAAGGCTAAAATTGAAAAGCTTTGCAAATTTGACGAAGTAATTGTTACAACAGCGTCTGCTACCGTTTCAGGCAACTGCGGACCCGGCGCACTCGGAGTTTTGTTTATAAAAAATTGAGGTTGGTTCTATGAAAAATATTCTGGTAGTAGATGATAACAAATTAAATCTTGCTTCAGCACGAAAGACACTCAGCGGTGAATATAAGGTAATTCCCGTAATGAGAGGCGAACAGGCTCTTTCCTACCTTGAACACGGTGAATGTGACATTATCCTGCTTGATATAAATATGCCCGAAATGGACGGATTCGAGGTACTGTCAAGAATAAAGCAGATGGAGCGATGCAAGAATATCCCCGTAATTTTTCTGACTGCCGATAACGATACCGAAACGGAAACACGCTGCTTTAAGGAGGGTGCTGTCGATTTTATCGCAAAGCCTTTTGTTGCCG
>JBJEQL010000087.1:0-4455 GCA_051881735.1 Oscillospiraceae bacterium | reverse complement strand
GCACCTGTTGTAACTCCTGCCCTGCTGCAAATATGCCGCAGAGAAGACTTTTCGTAGCCGCACTCAAAAAATTCTTCCGCAGCCGCCGATAAAATAGCCTCTTTTGTTTCCTCGGAATCAGCGCCTTTTCTTTTCGTCATTTTCGAAGCCCCAGTTCAACATCATCAATTTAAATAACAACGTTATTATAACATTCCTATTAATACTTGTCAAGGCTTTTCAGAAAAAATCTCAAAAATTAATATAACACACGAAATTATCCATATCTTTCTGAAGCGCTTCAAGAAAACAGCTGACATGATAACCGTCCGTTGCCGCATGATGACAGGTCAGCGAAAGCGGCATAAGAAGCTTTCCGTTTTCCTCAAAATACTTTCCTGCTTCAACAGACGGGAAATAGTACGGCTTGTTTTCGTAACTGTGCACAGCAAAATGCGTAAAGCTCACCCATGGCAGACACGACACCGTGTATGCATTAGGCGGTGGTGCTGACGGCTGACACAATATTCCATGATTCTCCTCAAAGCTGCGCTGATTATCAAGATAATTGCGGTAAAACACGCCGAAATCTTCGTTATATTCCGTCCACATAAGAGAAAAAGTCTTATCGTCATCATGAAAACTGGCATAAAGCGGAGTGAGCGTATCAAAATAGCCGAGTTTTCCGTCCTGCTCTGCCATTTTGAATTCTGTCATGCTGTTGAGATTTTTTGTGACAAGCCATAAATATGACGGGAAAAACTTTATATTCTTCTCTTTTGTATAGGCTTTCAGTTTTGTAACATCCATATTCACCGTAAGCGAATATCCTGTGGGCGCAACTTTTGAAAAGTAGTAAAAGACCTGACCTCTCGGCAGAGCATTTAGATCTATCGGTGTAAAATTCATTCTATCGGCTCCTTTATAAGTAATGTATAGTTTGCTTCGTTTTTTTCATTGTATCATATATAATCTAACAACACAATAAACGAACCGTAGAGATGAAGCTTTTATCTCCTCTCGCTCTTTTTTTCTTCTATCTTTTCCTTAACTTTTTCGCCCATTTCATTCAGCTTTGCAAAGCCTTCGTTCTCGGACAGCTTCTCAAAATATGTTCTGAGATGTTCGGACAGCGGAGTCTGCGATGCAAGCGCAAGCATAAAATTATATTTCTCCTTACGTTCCCTGGCTGAGCGGCGGACGTGCAGCTTGAATTCCTCGTATTTGATGACGATCTCCTTTTCCTCGGAAAACCTTTTGATTTTTCCGACCAGATTAAAGGAATAACACAGGTCAATAATAAATATTCCGTAGAAAAATCCAATACAGAACGAAAACAGCAGATTATGCGAAAACCAATCCAGCGCAGATAAAATATGCGGATGAATAAGAAAATAATACGCCGCCCCGATCAATGCCCAGAAGAACGAAAACAGCGGACATATTATTCCTTTATAGTTACCCCACCTATCCGAATAATCCCAAAGTTTTATCCTCATATGGACAATGAATATCTCTCCTGCTACAAACTCAATAAACGTCATTGCTGCCGACATGACTATTATAAGCACTATCTTCCTCACCGCAGGATCATCTATATTTATGTATTTCTCAGCGCTTGCCAGTAAATATAAAACCGTAAGTCCGCAGCCGTAAAGCGGCAGATACGGCCCTGTGAGAAAACCGGGATTTATCCATACACGCTCCTTGTTGGTGGGCGCAAAACGGCGGTAGATGACCTCTATCCCCCAGCCTATGATACATCCTGCGGCAAAAATAAATGCAATTATAACAAATTGATAAAATACTTCCATTTGCTCACCTTTTGGATCAAATTATAAAACCGCACCCTGATCACGATTTTTTCTTATTTCCGCCGGGCAGTTTTTTTACGGTGTTATCGGCACTGACGTCCGTCTTTTTTACTGCCGTATCCTTTTTGGACGACTGTGTGTTCACTTTGTTTACGTCATCACGGACAATACGATATACCGCTGCCGCAACAGGCACACCAAGCATCATACCGAGTATACCGAAAATACCACCGCCGACCGTTACAGCCGCAAGCACCCATATTCCCGGCAAGCCGATAGATGTTCCAACGACCTTCGGATAAATGAGGTTGCCTTCGATCTGCTGAAGAACAACGATAAAGACAAGGAACAGCAATGCTTTTATCGGCGACTCTGTCAGTATCATAAACGCACCCACGCCTGCACCGATATATGCTCCTGCGATCGGGATAAGGGCGGTGAAAGCAGTAAGAGCACCTATCATCAGAGCATAAGGGAAACCGAAGATAAGCATTCCGACTGTACAAAGCGCACCGAGAATAACTGCTTCTGTGCATTGTCCGACGATATAACGGTGAAAACAGTCATTGAGAACGGAAACAATATATCTGAACTTATTGTTAAGCTTTTCACTTGCATAGCGCTTCATAATACGTTTCCATTGAGCGCCGAGAGTATCCTTTGCCATAAGCAGATAAACCGCAAAAATAATGCTAACAAGAGCTGTGACAACTCCCGAGAATACACTTGCAACGACCGAAACAACGCTGCCGACAACATTCCCTATGCCTGATGTTAGCTTTTCGATAATAGAACTCATCTGTGATTTCAGATCTATTTCGGAAAGCGAAGCGATGATCTTTTCGGGCATGAAATCAAGCTGTTGTGCATATTCCAGAAATTTCTTGAACATTCCGGGAAATTCCGCCGCAATAAGAGAAAAACAATCAGCAAGCTGAGGTATTACCAATCCGATGACAAGCGCAGCCACCGCAAGCACGGTCAGAAATGCTCCAATAAGACACACAGGGCGTCTGCTCACGGCAAAAAACTTGCCCTTCTTTTTCGGGAAGTAGTGCCGTTCATAAAAGCTCATCGGGATATTTATTACATAAGCCACCACGCACCCAAGCAGCAGCGGAGCCGCCGCCCCGATCACAGCTGACAGCAGCGCTGCAACATTTTTCCAATATGTTACTGCAATAAACAGCAGAAACAGGCTTACTCCGACTTTAAAACAGGTTTTCCATTCAAGCTTCATTTTTTCACCTCATGAATTTTTATAATAATTCCAAATCGTTCTATAGACAAAGCCGACAGATAGAATAATCCAAGTCAAGGATGACGACCGCAGGAAGGCTTTATGCCTTTCAAGGGAGTCAGACGCAGAATTGGATTATTCTAGCCAAGGATTTAGTCTTACGGTTGATTTGGAATTAGTATTAGAACATCTGCGACAGCAGCCGCAAACTACATTGAACTTTCACCCCTAATAATACCATAAATCGAATAAAAAGTATAATCCTGTGATTTTACGGCTATTGCACCTATTATATCAAACAGGGATTTTGTTGTCAATAGTTCAATGCGGCAGTTTCACGGTATTTCAATGAGTAAACAAGCAATGAAATTTTTATGAAAATATGATCGTAACTGACGTATTTTACTGTAGGGGACGGGTCGCCCGTCCCATTTTTTGAAAGTATTGGTGACAACGGGACGGGAAACCCGTCCCCTACAATAGTTTGTTAATATTAAAAAAATAATTCAATCGTTAAAATACCGTGGCGGCAGTTTTTTTACATCTTGATTTTCGGTTGATTTTTAGGGAATAGCATGGTATAATGTAGGCATAATTATGTCGAGTATAACTGCTTGACAAATCGGAAGTTGAAGAAGTGTGGAGTTTGAAGTGAGGAGAGTGGAGTTGTTGATTGGCTTAACTCCAAACTACACTCTCCACACTTCAAACTTATAAAAGCGCCGATCCTACGGAGCGTGGGTTCCAATTGATATTGTAAAATGGCATAATTATCCTATAAGAATATAATACTAAACACCAATAAAAAACGAGAAAAAATCTGCGCCGAAATCCAATATAAAGTTGTTTTCAACAACTCACTGTTTTCAACAGTTACGAGATTGTCGGCTTGATTTTTTCCATATTTTAAATGGTGTTTAGTATAAATCATCGGAAACTATGAATGGAGATAAAAAATGGATCAGATCAAGATAGGAAAATTTATTGCCGAGCGCAGAAAAGAACGTGGTTTTTTACAAAAAGACATTGCTGCAAGATTAGGAATAAGCGAAAAGACGGTTTCAAAGTGGGAGTGCGGAAACGGTCTGCCCGAAGTCGTTTATATGGAGCCTTTGTGCCGTATACTCAATATAACGGTCAATGAATTATTGGCAGGAGAAACTATCCCGATATTGGAATTGATGAGCTTGATAGATAAGTCACGTCTGGAGCTTGTCAAGCAATTGGAATTTGAACAATTGCGAATGCGCATATACAAGCTCTATGACATTGAGATCGAAACAATGGAAATTTCCGAAAACGGCGCAGGCGGATTAACTTATTTCGTGACTGCAGACAGCAAAAAGTACGTTGTAAAATATCCGAGTGATAATGAAATGAATCATCCCGAAATGGAGATAAAGGTTTGTGAAATGCTTTTAA
>JBJEQL010000086.1:0-4465 GCA_051881735.1 Oscillospiraceae bacterium | reverse complement strand
AGTTTCCCCATGCATAGCCGTTCAAATTGCGTTGTAACCTACATATACTCACTTTGTTCGTATATGTAGGTTACAAGGAAAGTTTACTTTCGGAAAAAAGAATAAGCGCAATTCACAATAACGGTTCAACAAGTTTTCGTTAGAAAAAGCATTTCTTGTTTTCCGATTTTTGACGTGAATTGCGCTTTTTATAGCTATTCTTTTTTATGCTATTGCTGCAAGTGTTGCGCTATGGTTTAGGGTATTTCGCTCTCAGCGGAGAGCGACCAAGTGGCTTTGCCCCTTGGAACCCCACCACCTTTGAAAAGGTGGACGAAACTTTTGCTCCGCTTCGCGGTTTTAACGGCATACGTTGGATTTGCAATAATTACTCATTACGAAGTAAGCATTGTTTTTAGTTTTTTCCTTGCTATTATATAGCACACGACATGCGCTGTTATAGTTATCACCCATGACACAGGATAGGATAGATATATCGTTTTTATCGTATGATACTCGGGTATCCGGAACACTGTTGCTATCCACACAAGTCTTATTCCGCAGGCACCGATGAGCGACACTATCATCGGCATTATTGAATAGCCTATTCCGCGGAGTCCGCCGACCATGACATCCATTATTCCGCATAAGAAATATATTGAGAAGATGACTTTCATTCTTACAAGTCCTGCTTCGATCGTTTCCGCTCCTGTTGTATAAAGTCCGAGCAGCTGCTTTCCGAAAAACAGTCCGACATGTCCGAGGACAAGTCCTGTAACAAATACGCAGGCTAATGCACAGCATAATATCTTTGTCAATCGTTCATATTTTTTAGCGCCGAAATTCTGGCTTGTGAACGATATTGCTGACTGATAGAATGAATTCATTGCGACATACACAAAGCCTTCGAGGTTCTGCGCTGCGGAGTTTCCTGCGACTACTGTCGGTCCGAAGAGGTTTACAGAAGACTGTATGACCACGTTTGAAAGTGAAAATATCACTCCCTGAAGTCCTGCCGGAAGTCCCAAACGCATTATTGCGGCGGCTTTTTTCTTATCAAATTTGAGTTCAGACAGGATAAGGCGTATACCGCCGGTTTCGTGCATAAGGCATCTTATGATAAGTACGGCGGAAATCGTTTCGGAAACTACGGTCGCTAAAGCAACACCGACAACGTCAAGCTTGAACAAAACTACGAAAATGAGATTCAGGATAATATTTATAACGCCTGCTGCCGAGAGGTAGAAAAGCGGTCGTTTTGTATCTCCGACCGAGCGCAGTAGTGCGCTGCCGAAGTTATAGAGCATTAGCGAGGGCATACCGAGGAAATATATTCTCAGGTAATCTGCTGCAAGCACGAGCACTTCGTCAGGAGTTTTCATAAGCATCAACAGCTGTTTTGCGAAGCAGATACCTATCACGGTGAGAAACACGCCGCTGACTGCTCCGATAAGCATTGAGGTATGGACAGTTTTGGAAAGCTCTTTCGTTTCGTCTGCGCCATAGTGCCTTGCGGCGATGACGTTTGCACCTATCGAAAGTCCGATAAAGAGGTTCGTCAGCAGGTTGATAAGTGCGGTGTTTGAGCCGACAGCCGCAAGTGAATTATCTCCTGCAAAACGTCCGACAATGATTATATCCGCAGCGTTGAACACAAGCTGCAGGACGCTTGAAAGCATAAGCGGCAATGTAAATATCAGCATTTTTTTCAGTATTGAGCCGCTGCACATATCGATCTCATATTTTGAAGAAACGCTTGCCAAGTTGATTATCTCCTTTTATTCGCTAAGTAAGATAGGATAGCCTTTCTGATAGGGTTTTACGATCTCGGGGTGTAAGCTTGCTTCGTTCCAAATTTTCTCCGCAAGTCCATTTTCTTCAAGCTCTGCCACAAGCTCGGAAAGCGGTTTTTTATACATTTCGGGGCAGATAGAAGCGATCGTTATTACTCTTTTTCCGCCGAATTCCATTATGCGGTATGGCCATATCCTGCAATCGAACGGCTTTTCATCGCCAAGCTTACAGCCTGTGTTTTTATCGAGCATCGGGCAGTTGAAAAGTTCTCCATCGGGGATACATTTGAATATTCTTTCTCCGCCGCTTTTTTCGATAAACTCCGTTTCGGGGTACTCTTTTTTTATTTTTTCGTACAGTTCATCGTTCACGACGGGGGTTTCCCATATATCATATTTATCAAAAATACAGCAAAGCTGACATTGTGCGCAGCTTTCCTTCGATAAAATATTTTTCAGCATTAATTTTTTCTCCTTGGAATAATTTAATAAACGACGGATATTATAATTGTATGCAGAAATTTCAAAAGGGGGAATTTTTATGAGCATACAGGGCATTCCGCCGAAAGAATACAACGAAATGGTCAAGAAAGCCTCGCCGAATTCGAAAAGCTTTGTCGATATTCCGAAGGCGTTTCTGATAGGCGGCGCTATCTGCTGCATCGGACAGGCTATAAGCAACATTTTCAAGGCAAACGGCTTTGACACGCAGAGCGCAGCGACATGGACGTCGATAACGCTTGTATTTATTAGCGCAATACTGACGGGCTTCGGACTTTATGAAAAGCTTGCAAAGCACGGCGGCGCGGGAACTTTAGTGCCGATAACAGGCTTTGCGAATGCGGTCGTATCCCCTGCTCTTGAATTCAAGGCAGAGGGTTTCGTCCTTGGACTCGGCGCAAAGATATTTGCTATCTCGGGGCCTGTAATTCTTTACGGAACGGCGGCTTCGGTACTTTATGGAATTATTTACTATTTCTTTCTAAAATAATTTTATTCAAGCCTGAGATTTTTTCTTGGGCTATTTTATTTATTGTGAAGTGTGAAGTGTGGAGAGTGGAGTGTGGAATTAAGGTGTCTGCTTCGCAGACGGATTATACTTCATATTTATATTCTGACAGATGATTTGAACAAGTTTGAAATGTGAGGAGTAAAGAATTGAGTTTATATATCGACTTAACTTCACTCTTAACTCTCCACACTCCAAACTCATCTCATTCTCTCGAGGTCAAAAACTTTACCGCACGTTCGATGCTGTCTTTG
The DNA here is from genome assembly GCA_051881735.1 of Oscillospiraceae bacterium. Lineage (GTDB taxonomy): Bacteria > Bacillota > Clostridia > Oscillospirales > Ruminococcaceae > UMGS363. The sequence goes on along the minus strand of JBJEQL010000086.1, from coordinate 1,430 downwards.
GAGTTGCCCCAGTCGGCGTCCTTTCCGCTGTTGCGGTAGTCGTACATATTGCAGTAGTGGGTAACGTCGTTCTGCAGGACTTCAAGATAGCTGCGGACGAGCCTTTCGGTCATCTCCTCAAACGCTTTCAGGTCGTTTTTCTGCAGATAGGCAGGCGCAAGCGACATCAGCATATCATAATGCGGCAGGCAGATATACTCCTGCTCGTTCATAAGCTTACGCACATCGTCATGCAGGAACATTTCAAAGAATGTACGCATAAGGCGCTCCATTCCCCAATCTATCTTTTCGCAGACAAAGCAGGATTCGTTTATCTTTGAAAGCTTTGCTTTCTTAGCGTTTTTCGGTTCAAAGAGCTTTTTCCGTTCAAAAAGCTGCTGGTCAACTGCGGCGAGGTGGCTCTGAAGCATAAGCGCAAGAGATAAGCGGTTCTTCTGCTTCATCATCTGCGAAAAATGGGTATGGCAGAAACCTGCACGGTTGGTTTCGATACGCACATCAGGCTCCATCATTGCAGCGCCCATTATATATTCAACTGTGCGCTGTTCAAGCATATCCCTCATACGGCATATCGGGCAGCCACACTTCGGTTCAAGGACTTCGCTTATCGGGATAGTTAAAATACTTTCTCTCATACTTCGTAAACTCCGCTTGTTCTTATGTAATGGAACAGGTACTGCTGTGCGATACCTGCTGTGGGTTTAATAAATTCGGGCAGTCCGTTCGGATAGAACTGTGCAAGCACACGCTTTATCCAGACATCGACCGGAAAGCACTCAGTTTTATACATACCATAGAGCATTGTGCAGTCTGCAACCTTCGGACCAACGCCTTTTATCTTCATAAGCTCCGCTCTTGCTTCGTCAGCCGGGGCGGCGCTTATTCTTTCAAGCGATATTTCTCCGCTTGTGACAAGGCTCACGCAGCTTTCGAGATATTTTGCACGAAATCCTGCACGAAGATATGCAAAATCATCGGCGGTGCTGTCTTTAAGCTTCTCGACAGATGGAAAACCGTTATTTTCCTCGCAAAGACGTCCGATAATTCCCTTGATACGTGGGATATTGTTATTCTGTGAGATTATGAACGAAACGAGTGCTTCCCATGCGTTCTGTTTCAGCAGACGTATCCCCGAAGCATATTTACACGCCTTTGCAAGCGTTTCGTCCTCGGAATAGATTCGTTTCAGCTCGCCATAGTCGGTATCAAGGTCGAAATAATCTCGCCAAACGTTCAGTAAGTCGCTTTCGGAAGTATTTTCAAGGACAAAATAGTCCTTTTCCTTGTAAATTGTAAGCTGTTTATCGAGCGTTCCGTTGTAAAGTATTGCGCCGTGATATGCGCTGTTCGAGGTTTTCTCCCAGCGGAAGGCCTGTCCGCAGTCGAGCGTTTCGTCAAGGTCGAAGTCGGGCTGCGAAAGGTGTATATCG